>CADCOO010000151.1 GCA_902803085.1 uncultured Planctomycetota bacterium | reverse complement strand
GACCCACTAATCCGGTTCAGCCTGGCGGAGGCGCTCGACCCGGCGATCCTATTAGCCCCGGCGGCGTTCGACCCGCTAATCCGGCTCAGCCTGGCGGAGGCGCTCGCCCCGGCGATTCTGTTAGACCTGGCGGTGGGATTCGCCCCATCGATCCAGTGCGTCCAGGGGGCGCGTCTGAACCAGGAAGAACAAGCGGAGCTCGTCCCGGTGGTCGTTCCTTCAACGGCGCCGCAACAGCTCCAACGCAACCTAACGTAACGCGCCCTTCTGACAGCGCTACGACGGCGTTGAGAGCGAATCCGCCAGCTGGCGTTTCGCGTCGTCCTTTAGCCGATCCTGGCTTAGCGTCAGCCGCACCTTCTATTAGGAACGACGCGTCGACGCGAATAAGGGCTTCCCGTCCCGATTTTTCGTCTTTGATGCAAGAGGGACGCAACGAAAGCCCCAGTTTTAATCCTCGTCCCAACGTCGACATTGGAGCCAGGTCCAGCGTTGCCCCTCGCTCTATAGGAACAGGAACGTTAGATCGACCAAATCTTGGCGCGCGCCCCAGCTTCGACTTTGGCTCTAGTCCAACTCCTTCTTCCCCGCGCCCTATCGGAGGTATTTCCGAGCGTCCGAACTTTGATATGGGAACCAGAGCTAGCGCGGTCCCACGTCCTATTGGAGGAGGAACCTTAGATCGGCCAAATTTTGGCGCGCGCCCCAATGTTGACTTTGGTCCTCGTCCAAGTCCTGCCGCGCGCCCTACCGGGGGAATGTCCGAACGTCCGAACTTTGGTTCTCATCCAGGGGCAAACATGAGCTCAAGACCGAATCCTGCTCCGCGTCCTAACTTTCCTTCGCCTTCGGGTGGAAACGGTCCGTCGCCCGGCGCGCGTCCTGGCGGTTCGCACGGTCCTCATGGTCACGGACCAAGATAAATTTCTACCTCCACCATCCACATATGAGCCCGGAACGCTTGCGAGCGTTTCGGGCTTTTTCACTTTGTATTTTGATCGAGCGTCTAGCACGTCGGTAAGAAAACGTTATAATGGCGGAGGTCGCGCTGGTCGTAGCGCGTTAACGTCGGCGCATAATAGCATTCAGACAAGAGCATCCTTATTAACAAACACTACGCACTATGTCGAAATATAATCCATCTGTTGTTGAAGCCAAATGGCAAAAATATTGGGAAGATCATAAAACTTTCGCCGCGCCGCGACTTCCGTCAGACTTGCCAAATAACCCCGAGGGCAAAAAGGCGTATGTTCTGGATATGTTCCCCTATCCCAGCGCCCAAGGGCTTCACGTCGGTCACCCCGAAGGATATACGGCAACTGACATTTTCTGCCGTTTCATGCGCATGAACGGCTATGCCGTTATGCATCCGATGGGCTGGGACGCTTTCGGATTGCCTGCTGAACAACACGCTAAAAAGACCGGAATTCATCCGCGAATCACGACCGAAAAAAATATTGCGAACTTCCGTCGCCAACTTCACGCGCTCGGTTTCAGTTACGACTGGGATCGTGAGATTGCGACGACAGACGTCGATTATTTCCGTTGGACGCAACGAATTTTCCTGATTCTTTTCAACGCATGGTACGCCAAAGAGCAAAAAAGAGCGCGTCCGATTGACGAACTACCGATTCCCGACGACGTCCTCCAAGAGGGCGACGACGCCGTTCGTCGCTTTGTCGACGACCATCGACTCGCTTACCAGGTTGAGGCGCCAGTGAACTGGTGTCCGGAGCTTGGCACGGTGCTCGCCAACGAAGAGGTTGTCGGGGGCGTGAGCGAACGCGGCGGCTATCCGGTCGTTCGAATGCCGTTGCGACAGTGGATGCTACGCATTACGGCGTACGCCGACCGACTCGAAGAGGATCTCGCCGGTCTTGATTGGTCCGATAGCGTTAAGGCTTTGCAACGCAACTGGATCGGAAGAAGCGTCGGCGCAGAAGTCGACTTTTACATCGGTCCCAAAGACAAATTCGACGAATGGAAAAACGCTCGTTCTGGAAATCCCTTCCCACGCAAGTCAGGCGACGACGCGCTACGCGTTTTCACGACTCGACCGGACACGTTGTTCGGGGCTTCCTATATGGTCATTGCGCCGGAGCATTCGTACGTCGAACGTCTCACCACTCCGGAACAAAAAGAAATCGTCGAGGAATACCGTCGTCAGGCGTCTTTCAAATCCGATCTCGACCGTACCGACCTAGCTAAGGAAAAGACGGGCGTCTTCACGGGTTCGTACGCGATGAACCCCGTCAACGGCGTCCAAATTCCGATTTGGGTAGCCGACTACGTCCTTGCGAGCTACGGTTCAGGCGCGATCATGGCCGTTCCTGCACACGACACGCGCGACTTTGAGTTTGCGACTCTGTTTAACCTACCCATCAAGCAGGTCGTCGCCCCTGCGCCTGATTCCTCCGCGTCTCCCGACGAGGTTGCCAAAATGGAAACGGCTTTTACCGAAAAAGGCGTAGCCGTCAACAGCGGAGAATTCGACGGGCTACCGACGGACGAATTCAAGACTCTCATAACGAGTCGTCTCGAAAAAGCCGGTCTCGGACGCAAAACCGTCAACTATAAACTGCGCGATTGGCTCTTCAGTCGCCAACATTTCTGGGGCGAGCCGTTCCCATTATTGCGAGAACTCGATAGCGACGGCAAGCCTAACGGCGTCGTCATTCCTCTAGATCCAAGCGAACTGCCCCTTGATTTGCCCGAAGGCGTGACGTTCGACGCGTCGAAACACTCGCCTGAACCGCCCTTGGAGAACGCGCCCGACAGCTGGCTTTACGTCGAACGCAACGGAAAGAAATACAAGCGCGAAACGAACACCATGCCGCAATGGGCTGGATCGTGTTGGTACTATCTTCGGTACCTTGACCCTAAAAATTCCAGTACGTTTGTCGATCCAGAAATTGAACGAGCCTGGTCGCCGGTCGACCTGTACATAGGCGGGGCAGAACACGCTGTTTTGCATTTGCTCTACGCGCGCTTTTGGCACAAAGTCCTCTACGATTTTGGGTACGTGTCCAAGCCAGAGCCTTTCCAGCGTCTCGTCAATCAGGGTATGATTCTTGGCGAAATGGAGTATTCAGGTTTTCAGACCGCAGACGGCGCTTGGGTGAGCGCTTCCGCAGTAGAAGTCGACAAACAAGGCAAAGCGACGCTTAAAAGCGACGGAACTCCCCTCCAAACGATCAAACTTGCGCCTAAAGACGTCGGTAAAAGCGGCGAAAACTTCACGCTGGCGTCCGACTCTTCGATCGTCGTTCTCGGCAAATCGGAAAAGATGTCGAAGAGTCGAGGCAACGTGATCAATCCCGACGACGTCGTCGCACAATATGGCGCCGATTCGTTAAGGCTCTACGAAATGTTTATGGGGCCGCTTGAAGCGGTCAAACCCTGGAATCAGGACGGCGTCAACGGGGTTCGTAATTTCCTTGACCGCGCGTGGCGTATGATCATTACTTCGGAATATGAATCGAACGCTCTCAACGCAGCCGTTCAGGACGTTGAACCCAATGAAGAACAGAATCGAGTTCTCCATAAGACGATCAAAGCCGTTACAGAAGACGTTCGCAATCTCTCTTATAATACGGCAATCGCAAGAATGATGGAATTTGCCAATTTCTTCAGTCGCGAGTCGGTTCGTCCGAAATCCGCAATGAAGACTTTTGTGCTACTTCTCTCGCCGTTTGCCCCGCATATTGCTGAAGAATTGTGGAGTCTCCTAGGCGCGACAAACACGCTAGCTTACGAGCCGTGGCCGACGTGGAGCGAGGAAGCACTCAAAGAATCGTCTATAACGATTCCAGTTCAAATCAACGGTAAATTGCGCGCGCGCGTCGACATTCCCGCCGACGCCGACGCCACGGCAACCGAGAACGCCGCCCTTGCCGAACCTAAAATTGCCGCGCAGTTGCAGGGCAAAACAATCGTCAAGAAGATTGTCGTTCCTGGCAAAATGGTTAATTTTGTCGTGAAAGGCTAACGTAGCCGCGTTTCAATTGAGTTCTTTCCGCGTCGTCGCGATTCTCACGACGACGCGTTGCTTCCCACCGTTTTGTCAACACAATTGTTCGTTGTTGCGATTGGCGCCGCGTCTAGTAGCGCCGTAAGGAGACAAAATATGAAATCTAACAACACCAACGCTATGACGCGTCGTTCATTCCTCAAGGCGCAAGCGACGGGCGCGCTCTCAGTCGCAATGTTTTCTACGTTCTCCCCCATCCAGACTGCGTACCCTGCAGATTCGCCAAACGAGCGCTTTACGATAGGTTTTATCGGATGCGGCGGCATGGGCGGCGGCGATTCCTACGAAATGTCGCAGTACGGCGACATAGTCGCCCTCGCGGACGTCAACATTGACAAGGCGGAGGCGTTTAAAAACTCGAGTCGCGTTTCCAATCCCTCTCGCGCGTTCGTAACGCAGGATTATCGTCGCATTCTCGATCGCAACGATATTGACGTCGTCGGAATTTCAACTCCGGATCATTGGCACGTCAAGATAGCGGTAGAAGCGCTGCTAGCGGGCAAACACGTCTTCTGTCAAAAGCCGCTAACGCTCACAATTGAAGAGAATCAGCTCATTAGGCGAGCAATGGAAAAAACCGGCAAGGTCTTTCAGGTTGGCTCGCAACAGCGGCTGGATAAAGATCACTTCATGCTCGCTACGCTAATGGTTCGCAAGGGTCTGCTCGGGGATATCAAACGCGTCGTCGTTACGCTTCCTTCGGGTCCTCAAGACGGTCCGTTTCCAGTCGAACAGATACCGAAGAATCTTGATTGGAATATGTTCCTTGGTCAGGCGCCATACGTAGAGTATCGCTCGGCGAGAGCGTCTGGCAGGTTCCGGTATTTCCTAGATTATTCCGGCGGCGTTCTCACCGACTGGGGCGCGCATCATATGGATTGCGCGCTCTGGGCTCTTGATCAGCTTGGCGCAGGGCGTGGACTCGTTGAAATCGACGGTCGCGACGTAACGCACGCCTCTGAGCTTGACGCGCACGGCTTTCCGAAATACGACGATCGCTTCTGCACGGCAATGAACTTCAAAATCAAGGCGAAGGTTGCCAATGGAATCGATCTCGAAGTCATTGACAAAGGCTCGGAAAACGGCGTTCTTTTTGAAGGCACCAAGGGACGCATCTTTGTCGATCGCGGTCGAGTAACCGGCAAACCGATCGAAGAGGGACTCCAGAATACCCTGACCGACGCCGATTATGTCGCGCTCAACCGCGGCAAACCCATCGAAGCGCACAAGGCAAACTTCTTCCGTTGCATTCGCGAAGGCGGCAAACCCGCGTCGGAGCCAATTGAACATACTTATGCAATGACGGCGTGTCATCTGTGCGTTATAGCAGGGCGGCTAGGTCGAGTCATTCGTTGGGATCCGACGAAAGAAGTCGTCGTTGACGACGATGAAGCCAACGCCTTCCTAGCGCGCGAACAGCGCAAGGGGTTCGAACTTCCGAAGGTTTCATGAGCCATTATTAGCGTTCGACAATCCTGCGTTTTCAGAAACAACGATTGGTAAGCGAACAGTCAAGTCGCCCGTTTCAGTCTGAGATCTGAAACGGGCGTTTTGGAGCGCGTTTTTTCGCAGCTTCACATGAAGGCATTGCGCAGGGGGCTGAGTTGTTTACGTCGCGTCGTTTTTACGTTAAAAAACGGCCCCCAGTTGTAGCTTTGCTTATTCTGACAGGAATCGCGTCCGTGAAGTAGCGGCGAAGTGGAAACAGGCCTTCCCCTTGTTACGTCCTTGACGTCAATTAAGGCGGCGTGTGGCAGCGAATGAACAATCTCTGACTTTTTTCAGAAATTGCCCTTGCTAAACATGCAACAGCGGGTAGACTAACCCTACCTTTCGGAGAGGTGGCTGAGCGGTCGAAGGCGCGGGTTTGGAAAACCCGTGAACTCGTAAGGGTTCCGCAGGTTCGAATCCTGTCCTCTCCGCTTTGAATCGCAGATTGTCCTTTCTACTGGGCATAATTGGAACAAGAATCATTAATATGCTCGAACCATATAGTCGGGTATTTTCGTCTTTTCAGAAAGGCTTTTTCGCGATTAACTGTCGCGGGACAGTTTCCCGTCTTTTGGAGAGGTGGCTGAGTGGTCGAAAGCGCCGGTTTCGAAAACCGGTGGGCTCGTGAGGGTCCCGCAGGTTCGAATCCTGTCCTCTCCGTTTAAACCCCGCGCTATAACGCGGGGTTTTTTATTAGCTCTGTACGAATGGGAGCATCATCGCAACAAGTTTCAACAATGGGACTGTGTATTTTCATCTTTTTTCAGAAAAGGCGCTTGTCAAATCTGCTATGTGAGGTACAATGCTTTCATCCTCCTGGAGAGGTGGCAGAGTGGTCGAATGCGCGGGTTTGCTAAACCCGTGAGCTCGTAAGGGTTCCGCAGGTTCGAATCCTGTCCTCTCCGTATTAACCCCCGCAACGTAATGCGGGGGTTTTTTATTGTAACGATCAGTCATTCTGATTAGACGACGAAAGGAACGCCATGAATATTGTCGTGCTCGACGCCTATACGGCTAATCCCGGCGATTTATCTTGGAATGCGCTCAAATCGCTAGGCAACGTAATTCTCTACGATCGAACGCCGCCTTCTGAGACGGCGTCTCGCGCTCGAGACGCCGAGATTGTGCTAACCAATAAAGTAATACTTGACGCTCCAACGCTTGATAATCTTCCCAAACTGAAATACGTAGGCGTTCTCGCCACGGGAACGAACGTCGTCGATTGCGCCCACGCTCGTGAAAGAGGAGTCGTCGTTACTAATATTCCGCAGTACAGTACGGAATCCGTCGTTCAGGCGACAATGGCGCATTTGTTCAATATCGCTTCTAGCTATGTTGCCAACGTTAATTCCACTCGCAACGGCGAATGGTGTTCCTGCGCGGATTTTTCGTACACAACAGGCCCTCTCGTAGAGCTTTCGGGCAAACGTCTCGGAATTGTCGGTTACGGGACGATTGGCAAGCGCGTAGCTCAAGTAGCGATAGCGCTTGGAATGAACGTCGTCGCTTATGGTCCGCGATTAGCGCTCGGCAAACGTTCGGACGGAGTCGAAGCGGTCGCGCTCGAGCAATTATTCCAAACGTGCGACGTCGTTTCGCTCCATTGTCCTTTAACGGAGGCGACGCGTTTTCTCGTTAATGCAGAACGAATATCCTCGATGAAGAAAGGGTCATGGCTCATTAATACCGGTCGTGGTCCCCTACTCGACGAGCAAGCCGTCGCCAACGCCCTGCGTTCAGGTCAGCTTGGCGCGGTCGGGCTCGACGTTCTTTCAACAGAACCGCCGGCGCCAACCAATCCTCTCCTTTCGGCGCCTAATTGTTATATCACGCCACATAACGCTTGGGCGTCTTTTGAAGCGCGCCAGAGACTCATTACAATCGCCGTTGACAACATTAAGGCTTTTCTAGAGAATCACCCTCAGAATGTAGTTAACTGAGCGTTTTTTGAGGAGAGCAAATGCGATCAGTAACGTCAAAAACGGAATACGCGACGCTAGCAATTCTAGAACTTGCCAAAGCGCAATTGAAAAACGAACTGGCGTCGGCTCAAGAAATCGCGGACAAGTACGGTCTCTCGTCCCCTTTCATGGGAAACGTTCTGCAGATTCTCAAACGCGCGTCCCTCGTTGAAACGGAGCGCGGCGCGCACGGCGGATTCCGTCTGATACCCAAGCCCGATGAAATAACGCTAGGCTACGTAGCGGCGCTCATAGAAACGGAAGAGCGAAAGAATCGCCCGAACAGAAGCGAGGAACTTGCTGCGCGCAGTCGATCGCCGCGCAAAGACGCCGCGAGTCAGACTCGCGACAAACTTCATGAAATATGGCAAAACGCGGAAATCAAACGCCAAGAGTACCTCAATTCCATACTCTTTTCCGACCTGCTTGAAAGGAACGAAGTTGAACAAACGTTCAACTACACGATTTGATTTTCCCTCGTTAAAAGGAATTGGGCTCTCAGTTCGATCTCTGTCCAAACGCTTTTCAAATACAGAGCGCGTTTCTCCGCTAGAAACGCGCTCTGTATTTGTAGCCAAACCTGGAGCGCTATAAGCTCCGCTATAATCTCCGTCGCTCTTTTCGTTATTGCGACGCCCCTAAAACGACAAATTGAAGTTATCCATGAACATTAGCCAATATTAACCAGCTTGACGTTTTTTTCTGATTGGATTATAGTTAGCGCGAGAGCTTCGTCTGATCAACGTTCTTGCCGAACGAACTTCGACGAGAATTGTCGTCAAAACGCGGCTCCCCGACATTACGGTAGGTTCGAGCGTCCCTCAAACGCAAAAGAGAATTAAAGGAGACACAAGGTGACCGAAATACGGAAAAGCCAAATCGACGCGCGGGAGCCGTTGTTTTTCTTATCAGCGGGCGATCCTAGCGGAGACGCGCATGCCGCGCGTCTGGTCGAAGCGTTAGAACGTCGCCTACCCAACTCGCGTTTCTTAGCGTTTGCCGGCTCCAAAACAGCGGCGACAAATTGCGACGTTCGGTTTGATCTCACCAAATTCGCCGTTATGATGCTCACTCGCGCAATACTCAATCTACGCCGATATCTTGGCGCCCTAAAACTAGCCGACAAGATTTTCGATACTGAACGTCCTGACGCCGTCATTCTCGTCGATTTTCCCGGCTTTAACTGGAAAATCGCCCAAAAAGCGAAAAAACGAGGAATTCCCGTCGTATACTTCATGCCTCCTCAAATTTGGGGATGGGGACAATGGCGAGTGAAAAAGATGCGCAAATACGTCGACCTAATTCTCTCGTGCTTTGCGTTTGAAGACGATTGGTTTCGCGAACAGGGCTGCAATTCCCTTCTCATCGGTCATCCTTTCTTCGAAGAAAGCAGGTCACGCTCAGTTGACTCCGCGTTTATATCGTCTCTTCAATCAGATCGTCCAAACGAAAGAATCCTCACGCTATTGCCCGGCTCCAGGGATCAGGAAGTCGCCAATAACCTCGATTCGTTAATCAACGTCGCCGCCAAGGTTCAAGGCGCGACGCGTAATATTCGCCCAATCTTTGCCGCGTTCAAGGAAGAACACGCCAATATTATTCGCGAACGTCTTGCTCAACGTCAATTCGATTACGAGATCTATGTCGGCAAAACGCCCGAACTCATGCGCGCGGCAACCTGTTGCCTTGGCGTTTCAGGATCCGTCTCCATCGAACTTCTCTCGCTTTGCAAGCCAACCGTAATCCTTTATCGTACGACCAAACTCGAATATCGCGCGTTACGTTTTCTCAAGCGCGTCAAGTACATTACCCTTACCAACCTACTCGCCGTTCACCGTCTTCCCGGCGAGTCGCCGTTTTATCCGAAAGGTTTCCTTCCCAAATCCACGGAACACACGCAGCGCGAACGCAGCCTAATGGTTTTCCCGGAATTTCTCGACTATCGAGATCGTTCCGACGAAGCGGCGTCAGTCTTGACGGAGTGGTTGCAAGACGACGCGACGTTAAGTCATAAAATCGACGAACTAAGAGAACTGCGAACGGCTGTGGACGTTGAAGATCGCCCTATCGAACGCGCCGCCGACATTATCGCTAGCAATATGTTCGCCAACGCTCCTCTCTCTTCCATCAACGTCGATTCTTGCAAATAAAAACGCGACGAAAGGAATCCCCTCGTCGCGCTATGCTTGGTTTAACGACGCGCGTTTACAAATCGGAAAGGATCAGGTAATTGCCAGAACCAACGACAATGGAACGTCGCGACATATTCTCGCCGACTCCCTTGGTAAAAGTCGATTTCCAATCTGTCGTTTCCACACTGCGCTCGCCGTCCAGCTTAAAGACGCGCACGCGTGAAGATTCGCTCGCGACAGGCGTTTCTAAACGCGCCGACGAGGACGCCGGAACGCTCACGCGCCACTCGAATTGTTTTTCTTCCGAGGTCAGACGCCAGTCGGAAAGAAGAGTTCCATATGGCGAACGATAATCGCCTTTCGCCCTAGAAATTCTTCCGGGCATTGGCGTCGGTCGTAACAGAATCTTGCTGAACGCAATTGAATCGTCTTCCTGACGAATGCCAACCACGTCGGAAGAAAACCATTCCTGAAGAGCGCCAAACATAAAGTGATTCATGGAACTTCCGGGACCGTCCCAGGTTTCAGAGAGGGTTTTCATTCCCCATCGTTTAAGCATATGAACGTAACCAGGGGCGTCTTCGCGCTGTATAATTTTCCATAAGACGTCGTTGCGTCCGAAATTGGCTAGCGTCTTAATCAAAAAGGGCCAGGCAACCTCTCCGCAAGACGGCCGATATTCCCACTTTTCCAGTTCCTTGAGTAAATTCTCGAAAGCGCCTTGTCGCGATTCTCGAGGTATAAGATCAAAGTAGAGCGCGAAAGCATAAGACGCTTGAGACCCCGTAGCAACCACGTTGGTTTCACGATCAAAGTACGCCTTCTGAAAATCGTTCATCGCCTGCGCGCGCAACTCGCTATAGTACCGCGCGTCTTCGACCTTTCCAAGCTTATCGGCGAAAAACGCCATTATTCGCGCATTATCGCATAGGAACGCTTGCGCCGTCAGCTCGCCGGGCGTGTGTTGTGAATAACCGGCGTGGCGTTTTTCCGGCGACCAGTCGTACCAATCGCCGAGCCCCGCTTTAACGAGACCTTGATCGTTCCGAATCGACGCGACATAGCGAACATACCTATCCATGGTCTCATAGTGAGCAGCAATAATATCCTCGTCGCCATACCACCTATAGAGGAGCCACGGTATCTGAACCGTAGCGGCGCTCCATTCAGCCGACCAAAAGAATCCATCTCTAAACCGAGTGTATTCCGGAGCAATATCAGGGATCATACCGTTTTCAAGTTGCGCTTCCGATATGTCGCGACAAATCTTTCGATACAGCGTATGCACGTCATAGCGATATAGAATAGACGGTCCCATCAAGTGAGTTTCTTCAAGCCATCCAAGCTTTTCACGATGGGGGCAATCTGTCATGAGACTAACAATATTGCTCCGAATTGAACGATCAATCATGAGATCAATCTCATTGAGAGACGCTCCGTCAGAATCGAAGGAACCGACTCTTTCCAAATCGGCGCCAATTCGTTCGGCATAAATTTTCGTGATTTGGGTTTTATTCGCCGCGTTTCTTTCGGCAAGCTCGACGTCTGGCTGATACTCGGCGCCGTTAAAATACGCATACTGGAACCCCCAATATCCAAAAACGGAAGACAGCGCCTCCGGAGTCGAGGCGTTTGACGTCTTGGCCGTCTCCAGAGTTGTAACGTCGCTCTCTTGTTTCGGATTGAATAGATAGTCGTCGAAATGACCGTTCCACGGTTGGCGCGGCATTTCCGCAAGGGTAACGCGCACGCGATCTCCCGTTTTGGGCGCCGCGCAGAAGACAGGTCGACCGGCAAAATTGTAGCCGAAGTTCGCTTCAATTGTTCCATCGTCGAGAACGTTAATATCCACCGGCTGAATTTCTTCCAGTTCAACGACAGGCGGCTGAATTTGCGCTCGCAAAACGCCGCCAGGACCTTCAGTTTCTACGGCGGGTCTGGATTCCGCAAACGTCAAAATGCGATTCTTAGAAACTACGCCTCTGCCAAAATCGACGTCGTCGCCTCCGTAAACGCAGGAAAAAACGACTGGCGAAGGAACGGCGCGCCACGACCCGTCGGTTCCCAACTCCTGACATGACCCGTCTTGATAACGCACAACTAATTTGGCAATCGCTTTGGGCAAACCAAACGATCCCGTGAACTTCACGTAACGCCCGCCGGGCACATTGTACATGCCGTTCCCTAACACAATGCTAATTGACGATTTTTCACGTTGTGCAAGAAGCTCCGCTTTAACGTCGAAGGTCGTATAGAGGCATGTTTTTCGGTAATTCGTCCAGCCCGGATCAATAGACGTTCTGTTGCCAACTCGGAGATCATTAACAGAAACAATCTGCTGTCCTAGGCCGCAGACGTGAAGGAACGCGTCTTGGATTTCGTCGCAGGGTTGATCAAGATCGAACTCCTTAAACAAAATCGGAAGAGGGTCTGCGTCGACGCGTTCAGCGGTAATCCATGTCGCGTCCCACTCCTTTGGCGTTAAGATTCCGGTAACAAATTCCCCGTCGCCAATCTCGGCGCCGTCGATAGGGAGTCCGTCGGCGTCGACGCCGCGCCAGTAGGAAGTCACGCGCCAATAATAGCGTCTAGAGGACTCCAAACGAAGTCCCTGGAGGCGAACGCCGAAGAGTTTATCCGAGTTAACAATACCGCTCTTCCAACAATCGTCTCGCCCAGCGTCGCGTTTCTCAGGAGTTGTCGCCACAATAATCGAGTACGCGTACTGTCGAACGTCGAAAGCGCCCGGTATCGATATTTCCCAACCAAATTCCGGCGAAGAAGAATCGACGCCCAGCGTTGGCGAAACTCGAGAGTCCACAGTTACGCGCGAGACGTCGGCGAACGCTCTAGCGGTAAGCGTCAAGACGATCGACGCGAAAAAAAACACAACCAATAATCTCTGTCGCACTTCGTTCCTCCTCATTATCAAGGCGTCCTACAATAGTCGCAACCAGGAATAACCGAACCGTAGCCGATTATAGCGCTCTTTTGTTTTGGTAACAATCGGTCGTCTCATTCTCCGTTTGAAAAGCTCTCCTATCAACTCGTCGATTCGTCGCGAATCTACGCGGGGTAGTTTAAGGCTTGAAGGCGACAGACGAATCATTTTTCCAACTCAATAATGGCGAATTAGCGCGGAGTCGCAATTGAATTTGTTTACGACGAAAAAAAATGATTCGGCGTCGACGTCAAATCCCAAGTAACTATAATGTACCGTATGATAGATCGTCGAGGCGTTACCTACGAATCGACGCAACAATTCACAGAGAGCGCGTTTTCGAAGCGCTCGTAACTAACCACATAACTACATAAGGCAACACCATGCGTTCCGACATTATTAAAGTAGGTCCCAGTCGCGCGCCTCACCGCGGGCTCTTACGCGCTTGCGGTCTCTCTGAACGAGATTTCAAACGTCCTTTCATCGCAATTGTCAGCAGTCATGTCGACATTATTCCCGGACACGTCCATCTTCAAGAGGTGGCGGAAGCGGTAGCCCAAGCGGTACGCGCCGCCGGCGGCGTTCCCTTTATTTTCAATACGATTGGCGTGTGCGACGGAATCGCGATGGGTCACGACGGCATGAAATATTCGCTAGCCAGTCGCGAAATCATTGCCGATTCCGTGGAAACCATGATCAAAGCGCATAAGTTCGACGGAATGATATGCATACCGAACTGCGATAAAATCGTTCCCGGCATGCTCATGGCGACAGTTCGTTGCAATATTCCGACAATCTTTGCAAGCGGCGGTCCAATGGAAGCCGGTCGTACGCTAGACAACAAGCCCCTCGACCTTATCTCGATCTTCACCGCCGCCGCCGGCGAGCAAAACGGTCTTGTCTCTGAGGAAGAATTGCTCGAAGTCGAGCGTCGTAGTTGTCCTACCTGCGGTTCCTGCTCCGGCATGTTCACCGCTAACAGTATGAACTGTCTCTGTGAAGCAATCGGAATAGCGCTTCCAACAAACGGCACGCTCCTTGCGACGAGTTCTGAACGCCGCAAGCTATACCAACGAGCCGCTAAAAGAATCGTTGAAATGGCCCGCATTATGGACCTGCGCGAAAAAGTCGCTAACGGCGAACTAACGGCGAAGGAAGCTTCGGTCGTCAGAAAACTTTCCACCGTCAACGGCGAACGCAAGGCGATTCGAAAGAAGATCGATCTCAATTTCCCAATCCTACCGCGCGACCTCATAACCCAAGAATCAATCGACAACGCAATGATTCTCGATATGGCAATGGGTGGCAGTACCAATACGATTTTGCACCTGCTGGCTATTGCGAACGAAGCCGGTTTGTCCTACTCGCTCAAGCGCTTCAACGAACTTAGCGCAACGACTCCGCATATCTGCAAAGTCTCGCCAAGTTGCGACTACCACATCGAAGACGTTCACAATTCCGGCGGCATTCATACGATTTTAGGCGAACTTCGCCGCTCTCGCGTTCCCTCTCTCACCTACTCCGCGCCGACCGTTACGGGTAAAACGCTTGGTCAAAACATCGACGATTACGACCTTCGCGGTTCGAAAGTAACGGACGAAGCGCTTCGAATCTACGCGGTAACGCCGTCCGGTCGCCTGAACGCTCCGGCAATGAGCGCGCGCCGTCGCTTTGCGTCCGCACGCGACCTTAAGCTTTCCTTTAATCCCAAGGATTGCATTCGCCCATGTGCGAAAGCATACCGTAAGGAAGGTGGATTGACCGTTCTCTTTGGCAATCTGGCGCCCAACGGCGCAGTCGTCAAGACGGCCGGCGTTCTGCCGCAAATGATGAAGCATACGGGCCCTGCGGTCATTTTTAATTCCGAACCGGAAGCCTATCAGGGTATCGTGAACGGCAAGGTAAAGAAAGGCGACGTCGTCGTCGTACGCTACGAAGGTCCTAAGGGCGGTCCCGGAATGCAGGAAATGCTAGCGCCGACTGCGGCGATTAAGGGCGTTCACCTCGACGACTCCGTCGCGCTTATCACCGACGGTCGTTTTTCTGGCGGAACGGCGGGCGCGTGTATCGGTCACGTCAGTCCAGAAGCGGCGGCTGGCGGCCCGATAGGTCTTCTCAAGAACGGCGATATCATTGAAATCGACATTCCGAACGAGACGTTGAAAGTGCGCCTCACGGCGGCGGAATTGCGCAAACGCGCGCAAAGCTTCAAACAGCCGAAACCGCGTTATACCGAAGGTTACCTCGCCAAATACGCGAAGCTCGCGACGAGCGCCGACAAAGGCGGCGTTTTAGAGTGGGATTAACGCTCGAACCTCGCTCGCTAATCATTTTGGGAGCGAGCGCCGAAGTTCGACGCTCGCTCCTCTTTTTACGTATTCGCTCTACTCCCGTTGAAACGACGCGCAACTAATCCCAACGCGTCGCTTGGCGCAATTCGATTCATTAGAACAAGGACTTGCTATGTCAACGTTTACCAACACGTCCGTCGCTCAGAAAACATTACGTTTTTGCGCGCTCAGTCTTGCGTTCCTCTTATTCGGTCAGCTGAATCGCGTTGCGCTCGCGTTTACGTGCCATAAGGTAGTCAACGGGCCCGTATCGTTCGAAATTGGCAAAATTGAGCCGCTGACCGTCGAGGGCAAAATCTATCGCGCGCCTCTGATCATCGTCAATAATTCAGACGCTAACTTGACGGTGGAAGCGCGCATAACCTCGATCGACTCTTTCTACCTTTACGACGAAACCAAGTTGGGCAAACCGGATGAAATCGCGCCGGGACAAGAGCTCGTTAGAACCGTCGTGTCGCCGGCGCATTCTACGTATGAATCAACCGTCGCCTTCGCCGCGCGCGGAGCTTATCTCGACGCGCACTACCCCGTTCGCGCATCCTTTTCCTATCAACTCGATAATCGATCGGAGACCGTTGATCTTCGTCCAGTCTTTGCGACCCAACTTAAAGAACTCTTACCAGAATCCAAGACGCTCGAACCTCTCTCTTTCCAGGGCAAACCGTATCTTAAACTCAACGGAACAGCTAATCAGCGTTACGCGACCTACGCTCGTTCTTTTAACGGCGAGTTCACTCGATTGCCTAACAATTGGTCTGGCAGCGACGCTCAGACAGGCGCTAGTCTCAATCCGTGCAACATGTCTCGCGGCGGTATTATTCGCGAATCTTGGTCGACGCACCCTCCTTACAAAGGCGGAGCGGGCGTAGTCGGCGCGCGCTTTGTCGTATCGCTTCCAGAGGCGCGTGAAATTAGTTTGAAGTTCTTTAGCGCAATGCGCGACGTTTTTCCGCCCGAGCCTCCGACAGACGGGGTCGAATTCCGCGTTTACGCGTCCCATGTACTAACGGCCGGCAATGGAGAAATAGCGACGGAAACGCTGGAAGAACTTGCCAATCGGCAACCTCGTCAAGAAGAGCTTCTTTATGCGGAGCAATATAAAGGGGTCGAATGGAAAGAAAATAAAGTCGACCTTACCAAATTTCAGGGAGAAACGATTTTACTCACCTTAGAAGCCGATCCAGGCGCCAAAGGGGACACGACGTGCGACAGCAGCTTCTGGGGCGACGTCGTCATTTTGACAAATAGCGAACCGGTCAAACTTGCAAGCGTCGAAGAACGCGAAGCGTTGCGCCAGACGAACGAAAACGCATTCCTTTCTTTTGCGAAAACCGCTCCCAAGACAACGCCAACGTTTGGCGTTCCCGCCTCAGACGCGCCAGCCAACACGCGCGTTTTCAATCTCGGCGACTCGCAATTTGCCGCCGTTACGCTCGGTCCTAACGGAGTCTGCGACGGTTGGGTTACGATAGGAACAGTCGATAAGCACGTCCAAATTGACGGCGTTCGCGCCAAATATCAGGGCGTGGAAGTCGGGTTCGACGCTCCTTATGAACCGTGCAAGGCGTTCGCGCGATTTGTCGACGCCGAGAAACTGGAAACGACGGCGCGCGCGTTTGCTAAAGCGCGACGCGCGTCGATTATCGGCGATCTGCCCAACGATTACTCCCCCGACGCAACGCCCGACGAGACTTTTGAAGAAAACCAGTCGAACGAACTTGCGTGTTTCATCGCACAAACCCGAGGAGGTCTCGCGTTTCGTTTTGTAGCGACTCACAATGATGAAATTAACTCGCTGCAATTTGGCGCGTTTTCTGAACATGCGAACCGCGTCTATTTTGGTCAAGGACACTGTATCGTCGAACCGAAAGCCTTCAACCAAGACGGCGACGGATTCGCTTGTTCCACTAGTCACGTTGGATTTGATTTCGCCAACGGGATCTCCGTTTTAGAAGCGACAACCCGACCGGTTTATAGCTTCGTCGTCAATCCTGACCTTAAAGTCTACACGCTCACGACGAGTCCCGACTCGCGTCTTACCCTACGCTCAAGCGATCGCGGAGCAATGCGTTGCGCGCTCGACTACGCCGCCGGGTTCGACAAATCCGCCGCACCGCTCGTACCGAAAAAAGCGGGACGATTCGTCTTCGACTATTGGGGCGGATCTTATGGCGCCGTTCTTGAACGCATGAAAACGTTCGTTAAATACGGCCTCACCGATTCTCTCCTTATTCAACACGTTTGGCAACATTACGGTTACGACGTTCGCCTCCCCGATATTTGGCCGCCGCGTCCTGAACAAGGATCCCTTGAAGAGTTGCAGGAGACGCAAAAATTCTGCGATCTCTACGACATACCCTTCGGTTTACATGACAACTATATCGACTACTATCCCGACGCCGACGGTTTCAATTACGACGAGATCATTATCAATCCGGACGGCCAGCCGCAAAAGGCGTGGTATAACCCCGGACCGGACGTCCAGAGCTATCGTTTCAATCCAACCTACATTTTCAAACACGCCGAACGCAATCTCGATCTGATTCGAGAACATTTAATGCAAACGGCGTATTTTACCGACGTTTTTTCCTCCATTCGCATGATGGATTTCTATGATCGAACGGGTCGTTATCACAGTCGTGCGGAAACGCAAGATTGTTGGGGACGCTATTTCGATCTTGTGCGCGAAAAGTTTAACGGCAATGCGATAACGGTTAGCGAATCCGGAAGCGATTCTCTAATAGGTCATTTGGACGGCGCGGACGGTATTCTCCGTCGCATATCCTCGGGTCAAGAGAATTACTCGAGCGCGTTGCCTTGCGAAGACGACGCCTATGTTCCTTGGGGCGACGCCGTGTATCACGACAAGTTTATTCTTCACGGCGTAGGCTACAGCGACCGCTACCAAGGCGGTCTTGCGCGCTCGCTTCGCGGTATCGAAAGCGACGATTATATTTGCTCCGAAGCTCTTCTCGGTCACGCCGTCATGGTTGATCTTAGCGCTTCGATAAGCGGATCTATTCGCAAGTATTGGCTTATGCAGAACTTAGCGCGCTCACTAGCGCTCGACACAATCTCCGATTTCGAATTTGTCGACGGCAATATTCATCATGCGAAAGTTACGTGGAATTCCGGAGTCGTCGTCTACGTCAATCGTGATCGCGACGACTGGACTCTAACAAACAATCTTATTCCCCAACTAGGCGTTCCCGTCGTTCTGCCGCGATTCGGCTTCTGGGCCGTCAACGAACGAGACGTCAAGGAACCGTCGACTCACTACGGCGGAATCGTACGACTTGACGGTCAAATCGTCGAATTTCGCGTCGACGGCGACGAGTCCTTCTTTGTCAACGGACGCAAGCGTACGCCCAATCAAGTCGTTCCGATCCGAGCTTCCTTGGAAAACGTCGAGGTGATTGACGGCGCTACGCTACGCGGAGCTCTCGTCTGGGACGCGACGACTCCAACGCTTGACAAAGCTTATACGCCCTTCCTACACTTGGAACGCCCCAAAACATGGTGGGGGGATAAGCCGGAATTAACCGTCCTTCCTCTCGCCAAGCCCAACAAACCCTCCAACGTCTGGCAAGGACGTGAGACAAAGCTCTTTGGAGATTCCATTACAATCGCAATCCCCGATTCCATACCGCCTGGGAACTACAATATTCTTTGCGGTCTCTATGACCCGGCGACTGGAAAACGCCTTCCCCTCCTCGGAAGAAACGACTCTAATGATCGCTATATTCTCGGAAGCGTAACCGTTGCAGGAACCGGAAACGAGCGCACGCTATCCTTTGCGGCGGTCGAGCCTCTTTACGGCGTCGACGCGCGTTTGATTCCCAACGCGAAAGCGTCGAATTTTGGAGTCTGTTCCACTCTGGGCGCGATCAGATATGAGCAGAAGTCGCCAGCGTTAGCGACAGTAACGCCGTTGCCGGACAGCGGCGCGTTTGACGCGACCTTAGCGACGGCGTTCTTGCAAACGGGCGAGTTTGAAGTCGTCGAACGCGACGCCGACGGTCAAGAGATACAGAGGACGCCTCTCAGAGTCGAAGAGGGAAAAGCGACGTTGCGTCTCGATACAACGCGCGTCTTCTCCATTGATATTGAGAAGCGATAGTCGACAAACGCAGATCTTTATGCGTTTGTTTCCAATACGAGGTTGTTGCATTTACGGTTGAGTAGTTTTGTTATGATATTTGCGCGCCGCGCTGTGGTTTTGCTCCACGTCTTCTTGGCCTCTGTTGTTGCTTGTTCCATAACGACGCTCTCGACGCCAAACGAGAGCGCGCGTGGGGCAGAACCGTCGTCCAAGACGCAAACGGAATCAACGTCTCTGTCGGGTCTCTCTTGCGACGAACTTCTCGCTCAATATCAAAACGAGCTTGAAAAGCTAGCGGAGAAGTGCGACGAACTCAAGATGCCTCTCGAGGCGAAAGTTACGCGTTCGCTAATCTATCAAGAAAAACCATATTACTTTGTCGTACCCTTATTGCCCAACGAAATTGGCGCCTCTTCCCTACCAGAAGACGCGACCAAAACCCAACGGCAATGGTTTGCTAAGCTACGTAGCCTCCAAAAACAGTATTCAGACGCAACCTTTGCCGTAGCGGAACAGCTTGGAAAGAAGAAAAAAGGGTACGACGTCGTCGCTTGCGTTTTGACTACCCTTTTTATCAATCCCGATCATGTCAAAGCCAGACGTTTTTTTGGCTATTCAGCCAAGGCCGGGCGTTGGCGAACAAAGTGGCAGCTTCAGCAACTGGAGAAAGGACTGGTTGAAACGCCAGAATTTGGCTGGCTGCCGGAGGATCGAGTTGAACGTTACGAGTCTGGCGAACGTTTTTATCGTAATAAATGGGTAACGGCGGACGAGGAGTTTGACCAGATTTTAGCGGGCTCCTCCGGCTGGAGAGTAGAAACGGACCATTTTTCAATTTTATCACGCGTTTCGCTCGAACGCGGAGTTGAAATAGGTCGGTTCCTGGAATCTTACTATCAAGTTTGGAGTCGCCTCTTTTATCGTTTCATTGCCAGCGAGACGCAGTGGAATTCCCGACTCTACAACGATTCCGAAATCGTCGCCAAACGTCACAAAGTTATTCTTTATCGGAACCGTAGCGAATATCTACGCGAACTCAAAAAATACGACTCCAATATTCTCCAGAGCAACGGAGGCTACTTTCCCAGTCTTCACTGTATTTTCGTCTACGAGCCGGAGGAGGACGAATTCGATCTTCTATCGCTCCTTGCCCACGAGGCGACTCATCAGCTATTCGACGAATGCAACGCCACGAGCGGCTCGCGCAATAAAACGGCTTTCTCTAACCGAGCGCGACTTGCTAATTTTTGGGCTATTGAAGGAGTCGCCGTTTATGCGGAGACCTTTCGACTCAATGAAAAGAGGACCAGCGCGACCCTGGGCGGTTATAAAGACGCTTTCCGCGTGCAGTGCGCTATGGAGAGTCTCATCGAAGACAAGACGTATATGTCCCTCCGAGAATATGCAGGTCTTTCTCGTCGTGGTTTTCAAGAGCGTCGGGATTTGTCGACGCTGTACTCCCAAGCTGCGGGCTTAACCTTTTTCTTTATGCATTACGCAGACGGAATATATCGCGATCCCTTTGTCGTTTACCTATACTGGATTTATCAGGGCGTCGACGAACCTAATTCGCTTCCAGACGCGACCGGTAAGAGTTTTAAGGAACTCGACGCCGAATATGAAGAGTTTATGAAATCTCTGTATCAGCAGGATTCCCAACGCTAGGATTCTCACCCCATGTCAACGTCGCCTCTAACAAGCCGCCGCACGCTCGTAGCGCTTGCGACTTATAATGAAATCGACAATATTCCAACGCTTGTGGCGGAACTCCTTAACGCGCTTCCCCACGCGAACGTTCTCATTATCGACGACAACTCGCCCGACGGAACGGGCCGCTACGCTCAGGAGCTAGCAACGCGGGAACCTCGCGTTCAAGCGCTCGTGAGAGAAAATGAGCGCGGTCTGGGTTCCGCAGTATTACGCGCCTTTCAGTTTGCAATCGAAAGCGATTACGACTATCTCGTCAATATGGACGCGGACTTCAGTCATTCCGTTTCGGACGTTCCTCGGCTCCTTAGCAAACTTATCGAGAGCGAAGAAACGGACGAACCTCTCGACGTCGTCGTCGGTTCGCGTTACGTTCCCGGCGGCTCAACTCCCGACTGGTCTTTGAAGAGGCGCCTAATGAGTCGTTCCATTAACGTCTTCGCGAGGATCACGCTCGGTCTAAAAACGCACGACAACAGCGGATCGTTCCGCTGCTATCGTGTGAGCAAATTGCGCGCGTTATCAATTGATTCTTTCGTTTCGACAGGGTATTCCTTCTTCGAAGAAACGCTCTATCGACTAAAACAGGAAGGCGCGCAATTCGCTGAAATTCCGATCGTCTTCCTCGATCGCCGTTTCGGCGCGTCTAAAATTAACGGTCGGGAGGCAGTAAAGGCCGTCTGGATTATGCTGAAACTTGGACTCGCCCGGCTTGTTCGACGGAACTAATGGAATTATTTAATTTCAAGCGTCGAATATCCTTGCTCGTCAACGGCGTTTTTTAACAGTTCGTCGACGTTATCCGGCGCGTTCTGTAAAGCGACAATCGCGGTTCCCTTGTTGTGATCGACCTCGGCGCTAACAACGTACTCCAACGCTTCCAACGTCTTCTTAACGCGCGCTTCACAGTGTCCGCACATCATACCGTCGATTTTCATCGTTTTTGTCGGCATAGTTTTATCCTCCGTCGGTTTAACCTTTTCTTTCGATAAACACACTGAATTACGCGCCGGATCATTACGACCCGGCAACTTGACAAAATTCAATCGCAACGCGTTTGATACGACGCAAAAACTCGACAGGCTCATTGCAAACGCGGCAAAGGTCGGACTCATATTCCAGCCGAACGCCTTACTCCAGACTCCGGCGGCAAGAGGTATTCCGACAACGTTATAAAAGAACGCCCAAAACAAATTCTGTTTAATAACGCGCAAAGTCGCGCGACTAAGCGCAACCGCGCGACACATATCCCCTACTTTATTCTCCAAAAGCGCGACGTCGGCGGCGGCAATCGCAACCTCGGCGCCGGCGCCTACGGCTACGCCAACGGTCGCGCGGGTCAGAGCGGGCGCGTCGTTAATTCCGTCCCCCACAAACGCCGTCTTTGCCCCTTCGCCAAGTCTTCGAATAATCGCTTCCTTTTCCTCCGGGAGCGTTCGCGCATAGATCTCGTCTATCCCAACTCGTTTGCCAACGGCCTCGGCAACTCGCCAAGAGTCGCCCGTTATCATGAGAACTCGCGCGCCTATCGATTTTAATTCCATAATTGCGGAAGCGGAGTCCTCCTTGGGCAAGTCGGCGAGCGCAAAAGCGCCAAGCACAATCCCTCCGTACGAGACAAATATCGACGTCCAACCGCTCGATTCCCACTCCTCGACGACGTCGTCGAGTTCCTGCGGCGTTACGGCGTCAATAGCAATAAAGTCCCGTTTGCCAATCTTCGCCCTCCGGCCGTCAATCAAAGCCAAAGCGCCATTTCCAGCCGACGTTTCAAAGGTCGACGTCTCCGTCAATCGCGCGTCCCAAGCCGCCTTCTCGCCGGCATATTCAACAACCGCTCGCGCAAGCGGATGCTCGCTCCGCGACTCCAGCGCGACGGCGACTTTTAAAAGCTCGGCGCGCGTCGTTCCAGGCGCAACATAAAGATCCGTAACGCGAGGGCGACCTTCCGTAACGACCCCAGTTTTATCGAGCGCTATAATCTTGCATTTTCCGACGTTCTCCAACGCTTCAGCCGTTTTAAACAATATTCCATTGCGCGCGCCGACGCCGACGCCAACCATGATTGCGGCGGGCGTCGCCAGACCAAGCGCGCAGGGACAGCTTACCACTAACACGGCCACGCCGCGAGTCAACGCATAATCGAAGCGCTCGCCAAACGCTAGCCAAACAAGCGTCGTCGTTAGAGCTATTGCTAAAACGACGGGAACGAAGACGCTGGAAATGGAATCGGCAAGTCGCGCAACGGGCGCCTTGCTCGCAGCGGCGTCAGCGGTAAGTTGAATAATGCGCGAAAGAGCCATGTCGTCGCCAACACGAGTTGCCCGACACCTTAAATATCCGGACGTATTAAGCGTTCCAGCCGCCACGTCGTCTCCAACCTTTTTCTCAACGGGTAAACTCTCGCCCGTCAGAGCCGATTCGTCAATCGAGCTTGCGCCTTCGATCGCTAGACCGTCGACCGGAATTCGATCGCCCGGTCGAATAACAAAGACGTCGCCGACGCGCACCTCTTCGAGCCGAACGCTTTCCTCGCGTCCGTCTCGAATAACATTCGCCGTTTCGGGCGCAAGATCTTTAAGCGCGCGCAGCGCCGTCGACGTCTTTCCCTTGGCGCGCGCTTCGAGTAATTTTCCGAGACTGATAAAGAGCAAAATATCGGCGGAGGACTCGAAATATAGCGAGCGCGACAAATTGTGAGCGCGATCAAATTCACCAGTCGCCAGCGCGTCTAATATGCCGTATAGCGAGGCGACGCTATAAAGAAAGGAGGCCGACGCGCCTAACGCGACGAGCGAATTCATATTCGGCGAGAAACGCGCCAGAGCCGCGTAGCCGTTCGCTAATAGACGCCAATTCACAATGATAACGAGGGCCGCCAGAATCATCTGAGTCGTCGCCATGGCGCCGGGATTCGCCAAAACGCGCGGGGTCGGCCATTGGAACATCGGAACGCCCATTGCGAAATAGAACAAAATCGCAACCAGTATCGCTGAAGCAATAAGCCGGTTCTTCGCCGCGAGAAATTCGCGCCTGTCGGAATCGACCTTCTCCGATTCTTCACTCTTCCCGACGCCGTCAAACTCCATAGCGTCGTAACCAGCTCGACGCACAGAAGCAATCAGCGTCGTTAATTCAGCGTTGCCTTCAATCCGCGCTGTGTTCGTCAGTAAATTAACGGTCGCCGTTTCAACCCCGGGGGTCGCTAGCAACGCTTTTTCAACGCGCGCAGAACATGCCGCGCACGTCATGCCTTTTATCTGCAACTGAATCATATAAACTCCCTGCGGCAACTTGCCTGTCGTCATATTATATCAGAAAACTGATTTACTGATAGTTCGCTGAACAATGAAGAATTCGCCTAAACGGCAACGACGAGAATGAGACTAAACTCATAATCTAGAACTCTCCAAGCATAGCGGTTATTACGCGAAACAAACGCGTTTCCGTACGCAAAAACACCTCGATATGACCAAGGAAGCGTGGTTGGCAAATTACAACGAAGTCGGCGACTACTTCGGCGCTCTCAAAAAGGCGATCGACGAAGTTCGCGCGGAAAACGCCGCAAAGGAAACTATCTACATACCGCTCGAAGTCGAGCTGTTGAGCCCGTACGGAACCTTTACTCCCGAGAATGTCAATAACCTCCCCTCGATGCTCGCCAAGGAGCACGAGAGCGATTTCAACGTACTCAAAGAGCTTTTAAAAGCCGTCTGGAAGAATTATGTCGAACGAATTAAAGCGCACGAACCAGATCACGACGCTTATTACGAATATCGACACGGAGCCGAAGCGACGAAGTTATGGAAGGAAAACGAGGCGGAAATATACGCGTTTCTAACGACCTTTGAAACGTTGCTCGACGCGGAAAAGGAGCGGCGATTCGGAGAAAATAGCGCTGTCGAAGACTTGCGGTTGGACGGTAAGAGTTTAGTCGACGCGATTCGTGATACAGGCGGGAAGGAATATTTCAAACGCGATGAACTCGACGCTAATCTCGAAAAGAGGAAAACTAACGAAATGTTAGACGGGTTCGTTCCACAAAAAACCGCTAGAAAAGCCGCGCAATTCGCGAAAAAAGAGTTCGGAATTGATGTTGATCGACGGCTCAGCGTCGACATTCTCAACGACCTGAATCAGGAGTTAATTCGCGCGCGAAATATGTTCGGAACGGTCGGAATTATTGAAAATGTAAAAACCGATCAAAGTGTTCTTGATCGAGGCGCGTTCGGTAGTTACAATAGAGATACGAGGTCGATACTGCTTCGACCTGGGATGGGAAGGCCGGCGGCTACTTATTTTATTAGAAATGAACCTGAAG
>CADCOO010000150.1 GCA_902803085.1 uncultured Planctomycetota bacterium | reverse complement strand
ACGGTTCCAACTTCGGTCGCGTCGTCGTTGACGAGCCCTACGAGCTCAAAGGATTTGACGGACGCTTCCAGAACGACCTCTTCCTCAATTTCACGTCGCGCGCCTGCGAGCGCCAGTTCGAGGCCGTCGCCGCACGTCGGAAGGTCGCGGTCGTTGACGTGCCCGCCAATTCCAGCGCTCCATTTCGCGACGAGCCGTTTCTCCCCCTGTCCCTTTCCTCGGCGATAGACGAAAATCTCCGGACCGCCGTTTTGCGGGAGGAACTGAAAGATTACGTAGGGTATGAGCTGTTTAAACTCGGGGTCGCGTTCGGCGTCGCCTCGTCGCATAAAGCTCATGGGTTTGATAGCGAGCAGCGCGCGCGCGCGTTCGTCGTCGCATGGGCAGAACCCTTGGAAGGTTCCGAATTCTCGCAACGCGTCGGTCGGCATAACGAGGACGCGTTCGTCGTCTTTTCGATTGGATTGCGTCGTATTCGTCATGAGTTCTCCTTAGTTTAGTCGATTCTCGCGCTTGGTCAACGGCGGAACAACCACCAGATTATAACGATTTTTTTCATTGATAAAAGCGGGGCGTTTGAAGGACGCGTTCTCGGTCAAGAACGAGCAACGCCGCCAAAACGAGTTAGACGTTTCAGCGGCGTTAGGAGCGCAATGAAATTTTCAAAATTATCGACCGCCTATTTGCCTATTTGATAATCTTGCCGTTTGGCAGATTGGAAGTCATAGGCGGATTGGCGGCGGTCGAGCCGGGTTTGGATGCGAGCTCGACGTTTGATTTCGGATTGCGCGGGTTCTCGAGCGCTGTCCGTTTGGGGAGTCTTACGACCTCGGTTTCGCGCGGCGCGCTCGGGTCGGAGGACCAGTTGACAATGCAAATGATCTCCGCGCCTTCCATACTGCGTCGTCTTAACGCGTCGACGGCTGCTTCGAACTGCTCTTCTTCGCGATCGAAGATTTCAATTTGAGCGAGATCGGGGAGCGCGCTGTAGGTCGTTGAGCGAATGACTTCGGAGTTGGGGGTCGGCAGTCCGTCGTACGCCGCGTATCGCGTGGTAGGCGCAGCGGCGACCTGATTTTTTTCCGGCGCGACAGGTTCCGTAGCAGCCTGCGCGTTTGTCGCGGTGGGCGCAACGGCGTTTTGAGCGACGTTCGAACCGCCGTTGGCGTTGAGCAACGGGTCGGGAGCGCTAGTCGGCGCGCTCGTTTGAACAAGAGTCGCGACTTCGGTCGTCTCCTGGCCGGTCGGCAGAAGAGGCGGATTAACGACCGGGAAGTCTTCCGGGGTCAGTATCGTCTTTTGTGCGATCGCGTTCTCTTGCGTCGCGGGGGCTTCAATCGCCGCATTTTGGTTAGCTACGGGCGCGGCGACGTCGTGCTCGTTCTCAGGCGCGTTCGTCTGAGCGATCACGAAATTCTCATTGATTCCTGCGGGCGCAGGCTCGGGCGCCTGTCGTTCTGCGATCGCGTTCGCGAGCGCGTCGGACTGAGCGAAGGCGTCCTTGGCGTTTGCGGGGAAGGGGAGATCGCCGTTCGGTTCCGTCCGAGCGGCGGCGGCGAGCGCGTCGTCGACGCGGGTCGGTTCGCTTGAAACGACGTTTGCGCCCGCGAAATCGATAGCGCCGTCGTTTTTCGTGGCGTCCGTCGGTTGCGAGAGCTGAACGACTTCGTCCTTCATTCCATTGACGACGGCTTCGCGCGCCTCTTTTGCGCGCGCTTGCGTCTGCGCGCGTTTTGCGGCTTCGGACTTAACGAGCTTGGCGATAGCGGAATCGATTTCCGCGTCGGTCGCCGCCGAGTCGAACTTTCCGGCGATTTGGTCGCGATAGACCGCCGCTAGATTGCGATTGACGAGGAGCGAACGGCTAATGAGCGCGATCGGCGCGACGCATCCTTCTCCGCTACGCGATCCGGCGAGATACAGACCCGCGAAATAGTATCGCTCGTTGCGCTCGACGAATAGTCCCGCGCCGTTGTGGTCTTCGTCCGGCGCGTTTGAGATCTCAACGCACAGGAACGCGGCGCTCTGATCGGCGCCGTCCGAGGTTTTATAGAATCGCCGTTGATCGAGCGCGAGGACGTCGTGGGTCGTCTTAACGACGTTCTCGCCGTTTCTCACGACGATCGACGCGCGTTCGCCGACTTCGAGCGGCGTCTTTTTGGGTAGGAACGCGACGGGCGTCGCCGGACAATCGACTTGCGCGGCGACGAACGCGATACCGGACTCGTAGTCGCAGTATACGCACTGGGCGCCTCGCTTTTCGAGAGTCTGCGCTTCGGAGGAGTAGATTTCCACTTGAACGCGCGCTTTATTAAACGGATCGTCGATTCCCACGAAGAGACTGGCGGCGACGGCGACGAGCGCCTCTTTATATTCGGAGTTGTAGTGAACGGTAACGCCGTCTCCTCGTCGCGGCGCGGCGCCGTCTGGAGATTCGACCTCGACGCGCGCGGCGCCGGCGTTGAGTCGACTTTCGCCAATGAGGGACGAGAGCTCTTCCTCGCGCGCGTCTAGGAACGAATAGTCTTCGACGCGATCGGCCGGCTGTTCGGCTAGTCCTAGGTTCTGGCCTCGCGCCACGGCGAGGTCGCGCGACGCGCCGTGAAAGAGGAAGCCGAAGAGAGGCTTAGAAGGCGCGTGGAATTCCGGCTCGCGCGCGCGTTCGAGCGGTCGGCTTGCGACGGCGTCGCGTCCGTGCTGGAAGAGTTTTAGCAAACGATCGCGGGTCGTTCGTACGGAGTCCTTCTTAACGACGACGCGCCCTAGTTCCTTGCCGTCGAAGAGCAGCACGAAGGTCGGAATCGTTTGGATATTATATTGTCGATAGAGCGTCTCCCCTCCGTCGCGCGGTTCAACGCGCTGGATCGGATAGTTCTTTTTGCGCATTTCCGCGAGAAGCGGAGTGAGCTCGGCGCATTTGGAATCGCGTTTATCGGAGAATTCGACGAGTTGCAGACGCTGGGCGAATTCCGAGGTCTTTGAATAGGAAGAAAAGGGATTGCCCTTGGCGCGCTGGGGCGCCGAGGCGCCGGCTTGCTCGGTTTGAGCGTCGCCAGGCGTCGCGCCGTAGGCGGCGGCGCCAAGTCCGGCGGTTAGAATGACGAGGACGCTCGCGATTAGCGCGAGAGCGTCGTTGAAAAATCGTCGCAACATTGATATGCGCTCCTTGTTGACACGTTGCTTCGTAGCTTGCCGCGCGCGTTGGCGTCGACGGCGCAGGAATCGGAATCCGTTCCGGTTCTAGTCGAGGATAACGTATTTGGAAAAGGAACGCAAGGGCAAATGGAGAGAAGGGGAGTTATTGCGCTCGACGCTGAAAAACGCGCGCGAAACGTTACTCTTGCGCCGGAAGGAGCGCGCTCGCTTCCGGCCATACGCCGTCGACGATAGGCGCGCCGACGATTTTAGTCGGGTCGAGAACGACGCGGCGAACCCGCGTCCGCCGCCATGTGTAAAGAATATGGACGGCGCCGTCTCGAGCTTGGATCACGGCGGGATAGGAGTATTCGCCCGAACTGTTTTCAAGAATGGCGACTGCGCGCCAGTTGAGTCCGTCGTCGCTCACGGCGACGTTGAGCATATTGCGTCCGCCCGTCGCGACGTTCGTGTGATTGTAAACGAGGAGGAATCGTCCGTCTTGGAGCGTAACGGCGTCGATTCCGCTATTGGGGTTCGGCAACGCGGTCGGTTCAAGCTTGCTCCACGTCCGCCCGGAATCTTCCGACCACGTCTGAAGAATCGACGCGGCGCCGTTCCGATTGCGACAGAGCGCCTGGAGCCGCCCGTCGTTGTGAATAAGAATAGTCGGCTGAATGGCGCCGCACTCTTTCTTATTATTAATAGCCTCGGTTCGCGACCACGTTTTATCGAACGCCGGTATGAACTCGAAGTGAACGCGCCAGCCGTCGTGCTCGGTACTGGAGGGCGCTAGGCATGAGCCGTCTGCGAGTTCGACGGGCTTGTTCTTAACGGGTCCGATAAAGAATTCCGGTAGAACTCTGCGATCGCGCCAGGTTCGTCCGGAATCATAGGAAGTCAGAAGGACGCCTTGCCATTCGGCGATTTTGCGCCCCTGCTTGTAGAAGAGATAGAGGGGACCGTCTTTCGGCTGAAAGAGAACCGGGTTCCAGCACGGCACGGTTTCGTCGTCGGCGTTGCCAACGAGCTCCGGCGCGGACCAGCGTTCGGCGTTCTTCTCCAGACGCGCGGACCAGATAGCGACGTCGTTCGCGCCCTCCTTCGTCCCCGCAAACCACGCTGCGACGAGCGTTCCGTCCGGCGTTTCCGCAATCGTCGCCGCATGACACGATGCAAACGGCGCGTCGGTAAAGACGAATTCTGAACGGAGAATCGGGTTGGAGTCGTCCGCGTGCGCATAGGACGCGGCGAGTAGGAGAGAGGCTAGGATTGGAAGGACGAGGTAGCGCGGCATGGTACGAATCTCCTTGCGAATAGGCGTCGGCGGTTTTTCTCTGATTATAGGACGTTCCGCCCCAATTGCAACTTTTATCGTTTCGAAAGCGTCGTTATTTTGACGCGAACGTCAGTAGAATACTGCGGATGGAATCAGCGCTCGGCTTCGTGGCGGGAACGCCGTTAATTCGCGAGAAGGAGCGCTGGACGCGCTTCGCCTCCGCTTATTCTCGCATACCCAGGATCTTCCGTCAGCCTTGCTACATTAGGGCGCGTTGACGCCAACTCGTAATGGGCGCCAGGATCATGACGTCTGGGAAAACGGAAGGAATCGTGAGATCGAGTTTGCGTATCGGGTTTGTGCTCGTCGGAAAAGATGAAGCGGCGACGAGCGAGGAACATCGCGGCGCCAGAAGCGGACGAACCCGCCGCGCCGTCGTCGAGCGGGTCGAGCGCACACCGCAAATTGCGCGTGAGATCGAGCGCGTCTTCCGCGGCTTTCCAGACCATATAGAATATCTGGGTAAACCGATCGACCGTCATTCGATCGACCCCGAACCGCGCATAGAGACCATGCTGGTCGATTATGTCGTGCTTATCTGCTCGTCCATTTGGCTAGTTTTTGCCATTCTTCACCTCGTCGACAATCTTCTCAAACCTCGCATTAAAACGATCCATAATCAATTGTGCGTCCGCCTGAGTCGTCTTTTTCCGAGCGCCGATTGTCATCTCGTCCACGATTCTTT
>CADCOO010000149.1 GCA_902803085.1 uncultured Planctomycetota bacterium | reverse complement strand
TGCGAGGCGGTCTGAAAATCTGCGCGGTCAAGGCGCCTGGTTACGGCGATCGTCGTAAGGCGATGCTAGAGGACATTGGCATTCTGACAGGCCGCGAAGTCCTCTTCGAAAGCCTCGGACGTTCCCCCGAGTCCCTCACGCTCGCCGACCTCGGTACGGCAAAAAGCGTCGTCGTCTCGAAGGATACCGTTACGATTATCGAAGGCGGCGGTAAGACCGACGAGATCAAGGCGCGCATCGCCCAGCTACGTCGTGAAATCGAAGTCTCCACGAGCGACTACGACAAAGAAAAGATGGAAGAGCGTCTCGCCAAGCTCGCCGGCGGCGTCGCTAAGCTCAACGTCGGCGCCGCTACGGAAGCCGAAATGAAGGAAAAGAAAGCGCGCGTTGAAGACGCTCTGCACGCTACCCGCGCCGCCGTGGAAGAAGGCGTCCTACCGGGCGGCGGCGTCGCGCTACTGCGCGCCGCGTCCCAAGTCAAGCAGGGCGAACTCGAAAGCGACGAGAAAGTCGGATACAATATTATCCTCCGCGCCTGTAGCGCGCCGATTACGCAAATCGCCGACAACGCCGGTAAAGACGGCGGCGTCGTTGCGGAAAAGGTTCGCGAAGGCAAAGGAAACTTCGGCTACAACGCGCTCACCGACGTTTACGAAGACCTCGTTAAAGCCGGCGTTATCGACCCCGCGAAGGTTACCCGATCCGCGCTCCAGAACGCCGCGAGCGTCGCGTCCATGATGCTCACGAGCGACGCGCTCATCGCCGATATGCCGAAAGAAGAAAAAGCGGCGCCCGCCGCGCCCGGCATGGACGGAATGTACTAATCGTCGCTAATCGCTAGCGATGGCTAGCAAAGCAGGCTACGCGCGAACGCGCCTTTTTGGACGCGTTCGCGTTTTTTTATTCTTCCCATCGCGTTGTTAAATTCTGAGGTCTTCTGAAAACTGCGTCTTTTTAACAACTGGCGCTATACAACCGTATAAACTGCCAGTATTCGCAGACGCTTGACCTAAAAAATGGCTATAGAATAACATTCAACCTGTTTAATTTATTTACATTATATCAAATAACCGTCGGTTATCGACATAATTTTCTTACACCCTTTCCTTTAATAACCTATAACGCCGCATATTGTATGTTAGATTGGGGTTATTGAATAATTCCCGTCGAAAAATCGACAAAAATTACTCAATACCCCCCAACGTTACCCTCGAACGCGTTCCCTTCGGCGCGCTCGAGAGTCTTTTTAGGGGGCAAGCCTCTTACAACTAGAACGCAAGGTTTCCAATCTTCGATTCAAGCGCGCAATGCAGAAGAAGGTGGGGAATCCTCGCCGCGCGCGTCGAACTCAGTTCTGGAAGGTCGACTATTTAGCGATCGTATCGGAATTCTGGTTATACGCTTTGGCGACGCATTTCCAAACGCCGTCCATTTTGAGAAGCAATAGGACGTCGGTAAAGTTAATGCGATCGCGCCAGCCTTCTTCGAGAACGCGGACGACTGCTAACGTCTCTTCGAGAAGCAACACGTCGACGCGCGCTTTGAAATCTTTGCCGCCGGGACAGCCGTCGACGTTATTGTAGAACGCGTTGATCGAGCCCTGTTCAAGCTTTCCGTCAAGAAAACCAAAGAGAACGGCGTTGTCGACAAAGAGTTCCTTGGCGTACTTCGAGTCGCCCTCAGCGACCGTCCGCACAAATTTCATTGCGGCGTCTTTTACCGCTTCGTATTCGCTAATCGTAGATCTCATTGCAAAAATCTCCTTCTATAACGTTCATATCGCACACAACGTCGAGCCAATTGTCGACGCTTCGAAATTCGAGCCGTTTTAAATTTGCCCGAACGGGTTACAATATATACCACAATTGGAATACGACAAGAACTTACGTTGAGGTTAGATACTTTCCTCGACGTAAGTGGAGCAAGAGCAAACGCCCCCTTTTGGAGAGTACTGTGGAAGAACAAAGACAAATAGGACGTGAATGTTTCGGAAAAACAGGTTTCTGTTACACGCTTTCGTTGATCAATGGAAAATACAAAATGACGATTTTGTACGTTCTCATGGAGTTCGGAGTCGTGCGGTTCAACGAAATCAAAAGATATGTCGGCAACGTCTCGTACAAAATGCTCTCTTCTTCCCTCAAAGATCTTGAACGCAACGGTCTAATCATTCGCACGGCGTATCCTCAGACTCCGCCCAAAGTCGAGTACCAACTCTCTCCCAGAGGCCGATCGCTTATTCCGATTCTCGACGCGCTATGCGAATGGGGGATCAGAATCGAGAGTAGGCGGTCTTCGCTCTCGACCTGGCGTCGACCTTTCGAATCGAAGACTAGCGCGTTAAAAAATCGACGTCGAACCCAACAAAGTTCGACGTCGATTGAATCTCTTTCTTTTCGCTTACGCGCGAACGAACGATGCGTTAGCCTTCCGTGCTAATAGAAATCTTAGAATTCTTCTTTTTGAACTCGTCGCGCAGCTTCACGCCGGCGTCGGAAGAATCGCCAAACTTCGTGTCCTTAACGTAAATCTTGCGCAAACTCTTCATATCGGCAAGCTTCATGAAAGCCTCGGCGGTAATGCCGGTGTTCTCGCGCAGGTCGAGCGTAACGAGCGAGTCCATCTTAACGATCTCGTCAATCGTCGCGTCGGTATTTTTACCGCTTGATGCGCGAACCTGAAGATTCTTAAGACTCTTCATATTCTCGGCGATCACCTTGACCGTTTCGTCCGTAACTGGAACGGAGAAGAAATCCAACGTTTCCATATCCTTCCAATTCTCAGATCCGCACAATTCGTTGAGCATGCCGTCGGAAACGGCAAGTTCCGAAAGCTCGACGCTACGAAGACCGGAAAGTTCCTTGAGCGTCGCGACGCCTGCGTCCGTCGCGTTCAGGTCGCGGAGTTCGAGACGTTCAAGTTTCAGCCCGGCAAGCCCCTGAATTCCTTCGTCGGTGAAACTCTTGCAACGGAAAATGCGCAGACCGGTAAGCGCGGGATAATTCGCAAAGGTCGCGGCGCACGCGTTGTCGATATTGCAGTCTTGGAATTCAACGAACTTCAAGTTCGGCGCGGCGGCAAGATTGGCGACGCCCTCGTTCGAAATGCCAAATCGGAAGTAGATCTCCTCCAGGGTCGCGAGACGCGCCAGGAACTTCGCGCCGGAGTCGGAGATATCGGCGCAACCTCGAACGTCGACGATCTTCAGCGTCGGCGATTTCGAGATTCTATTCATGCCGGAATTCTTAAAAGAGTTGTAGTAGGCGTTCAACCGCTCAAGCTTGGGGAACTCTTGGATGAGAGCAAGGTCTTTGTCTTCAAGTTTGAGGTCGCGACGAATATCGAGCGTCGTGAGATTCTCCCACGTCTTGAACATTTCAAGGGTCGCTACGGTAATTGAACTGTTCTGAACCGTCGCCGATTTCACGTTCTTCAGGTTGCTAAGCTTACCGAGCATTTCGTCGTCAAAAACTTCGCCCAGGAAGAAGAAGCTCTCGAGATCGGCAAGACGGCCAAAGAGCTCCATATCTTCTAGCGTCGTATCGGCGGACTCGACGCGTAGACCAGTAATCGCCCCGTTCTTCGCCGTCGTTACGGAACCGCGAAGCTCCTTAACGCGCGCTTTCGCCGCCTCAATATCCTCTTTGCTCGCGAGCGGCGCCGGCAACGCGGGCGCAGGACTAGGCGTAGCAACAGCGGCAACCTTTACCGGAGCGGCGGCATGAGTCGCGTCGTACTCTGCGGCCAAAGCGGCAACATTAGGATCGATCTGCTCAGGCTCGTGATACATCGTCTGATCCGACGTGTCCTTCGCCGCCGGATCGAGCGCGTCAGGTTTGTAGAAGTAATTGACGCCCGGATGCAGATCCGAACCGCCGCAACCGCAAAATAGAAGCGCGCAAGCACACGCCGCGCAGAGTGAAACCGCCAGTTTTTTCATTGTATAACAAGCTCCTGACGTTCGCCGTCGCGCGACGAACGCTCTTTCGGTATTGGTATATGTCGCTCAAGCGCCGAACGCAAGGCGATCTTTCTATTCAATAACGAAGCTCCCAACGCGGCGCTTTTGGAACGCGCCACACGTCCGCGCAAGGAACCGCCTACTGTGATTATAACAAATCGTCGCTCAATGAAAAGAGAATAAGACAAAACATTCTTTTCAAATTTCCCACTTTCCACATTTTAAACCAATTATGACGATTTTATCAATCAGACGCGCAGCTCTATTCAAGCGACGTGGCGATTTTCGCGCGCAATTCGCTCTCATTAATTCCTTCAATAAGAAATTTCTTCTGGGAAGCGAGATCGCCGCTCGCAAGCGTAATCTGCGATTTCCGTAATTTCAACGCTTTTGCGAGAACCTCGATTATCGCCTTGTTCGCCTTACCTTTCTCGGGAATCTGCGTAACGCAGACTTTAAGCGCTCCGTCCTGAACGGCGCGCACTTCGTTTTTACCGGCGCCTGGCTGCGCCTTGACAGGTAGAATGACGTCGTTTCCTCGCGTCTCGAGGGCTACCTCGAGCGCGGCGTCGCGTGGAGCGATCGACTCCTGATCTTTACTTTTTGCCATGGCAGTTCGTTAATCTTTCGCGCGAATTTGCGCATTTTCGCCTTGTGAACCGAAAATAAGGGTGGAAAAAACAAAAAAAGCTTGCGCGCGGACGTCAAAGGCGATATACTTACATATGAAAGATCGCTTTGATCGTTCAGCGCGTCTGCGCTTTTGCTTAGTATAAGGCGAGCGTTTCACGCGTCAACCGTTTCGCGCGGTCGAACTCGTCAAAGCCCGGGTTTCAGGCAAGTCGGCATGACCGACGTCAGGAGCGACTATGAAAAGAAGAGACCTTTTAAAAGCGGTCGTCGGCGGCGTAGCCGGCGTTAGCTTTACCGGATTTGCGGCGCCTGCCATACGCACAAGCGGAGCGTCGGCAAAAGAAACGTCACCAACAAACGAACCTGCAGGCAATTCAATGAAAAAATACGACAACGACTATTTCTACAAGGATGGCGTCTTCCAGGAAGACAAGGCGTTTGAAGCGTTCTACGAAATGTTCGCCGAAATGAATTATTCGCTCGCGGACTCGCTCCGAACGAATAAGGACTTCTGGGTCGCCGATTTCGGCCTCGGCGATTTTGCCAACGTCGGCATGGGCGGGATCTTCTTCTTCAACGATAAAGAATTCCGTTATTTCGGACACGACATCTACCTTCTTCCGGGTCAAATGATTCCGGAACACCGTCACGAAGCTGCGGAAAATATGCCGGCTAAACATGAATCCTGGCAGGTTCGCAACGGAAGTATCTTTAACTTCTCCGAAGGCGGCGAAAAGACTCCGCAGGTTCTCGCCATGTTGCCGAAGAGTCAATTGGACGCGAACGCGATTACTTGCTTCAATTACAAACATATGACGGTCGGCGATCAGGATCGTCTTGGTCGTCTGACGGCGCCGCACTTCATGATGGCGGGCTCCGAGGGCGCGATCGTTACGGAATACGCGTGCTATCACAGTATGGACGGTCTGAAATTCACGAATCCGAAGGCGCATCCGTAATCGTCGTTTTTTGGATTCGCGCAGAAAAGATTAACCGATTAACATAAGGAACGTCTTATGCTCAAGCCAGGATTACGCTATAGCCATATCGGGATTCCGATCAAAGAGCGCAGGGATCTCCCGATCTACCTCGAAGCTTGCAAAGTTTATATTAACGACTTCAACGACGAGCCGTTTGCCGTCGAGTGGTTATACTTTGAGGACGGAAGTCCGTTCCCGGAAATTCTCCAAAAGCAAGCGCACGTTGCTTACGAATGCGACAATCTCGCGGAAGCAATGAAGGGCTACAAGGTCCTCGTCGAACCGTTCGACGCCGGCCCCGGTCTCAAGTGCGCTTTCATCGAGGCGGACGGATTGGGAATCGAACTCATGGAACGTAGCTAATCGCGCCTTTGTCGTCAAATAACGCCCTTCCCCGAGCGTGAAAAAGCCGACAAGTCTCATTGCGGGACTTGTCGGCTTTATCTTTTGCGTCAAGGGAAGGAAAACTCTAGCGCTCGACAATTCTGTTATCGATCAGTCTGGTAGCGCCAATGCGCACGGCGAGCAGAACGACGACGTTTCCCGCAACGCGCTCGAGTGGAAGAAGAGATTTCGGATCGCCAATGTGCATATAGTCGATTTTCGCGCTCGGCGCGCGCTCGATAATAGCGCGCATTGCGGCGTAGATTACGTTCGCGTCGCGCTCGCCGCCCCGAATTAGCGTTTCCGCCTCCGCAAGCGCTTCGTTGAGAACAAGCGCCTCTTTGCGCTCTTCGCTCGAAAGATACTGGTTGCGACTGCTCATTGCGAGACCGTCTGGCTCGCGAATAATCGGCAACATTTCAATCGTCGTTGGAACGTTGAGATCGTCGACCATCTTCTGGACGACTTGAACCTGCTGGTAATCCTTCTGACCAAAATATGCGACGTTCGCGCGCGAAATATTAAAGAGCTTCAAAACGACCGTCGCGACTCCGTCGAAGTGCGTCGGCCGGAACTCGCCTTCGAGAAGTTGCGAGACGCCGCCGATATGAACTTTGGCGTCGAATCCGTCAGGATACATGTCGCTAGGCTTGGGCGCGAAAACGTAGTCGGCGCCAATTTGAGACAGGAGCGTAAGATCGGCGTCCAGGGTTCGCGGGTACTTATCGTAATCTTCGCCGGGCGCGAACTGCGTAGGATTGACGAAATCGGAAACGATTACGACGTCGCATTCGTTTTTTGCTGCGATCGCTAGACTCAAGTGTCCGAGATGAAGCGCGCCCATCGTCGGAACGAGCCCGATTCGTTTCCCTTGAGCGCGCAACGCGTCGGCGCGTTTGCTCATTTCCTTAACGTCGACGACCAAATACGGCTTAAGTTCTTCTTCATTCCCAGCAACGTTGGCTTCTGCCATAATTATCTCCCAAACAATCTCTGAAACGTCAAATGCAGACGCGACGCGCTTAACTAGACTGCGTCGCGACCAAAAACCATTAAAAATCGAACAAATTCGGCGATCCGCCGTTGAGATCAAGATCGTCGTCCCCGGCGTCGACGCCAATGTGCCGCAACCCCTTCGCCGTTAGACGGCGTCCGCGCGGCGTGCGCACGAGCAACTCGCTACGCAGTAAGTACGGTTCGACCTCGTCGACGAGCGAATCGGGCGCGACGTTCATCGTGTGAGCGACCGCCTCCACGCCGACCGGTCCGCCCTGGAAAACGCGCCAGATCGTCTCCAGAAATTTCCTATCCTGCCCGTCGAGCCCCATTTCGTCGATTCCTTGCATAACAAGCGCAGAACGCGCTATATCAGGCGTAACCTCGCCGTTCGCGGTCGCGTCCGCATAGTCGCGCACCCAGCGCAGACGATTATTCGCAAGGCGCGGCGTGCCGCGACTGCGTTTCGCAATCTCGATCGCCGCCTGATCGTCGAGCTTCATCTTGAGTTTCTTCGCGTTGCGCCTAACGATCTCCGCCAACTCGCCGACGGAATAGAATTCCAAATGTTCGCGCATCTGAAAACGATCGCGCAACGGCGCCGAAATCAGTCCGGTCCGCGTCGTCGCGCCGATCAGCGTAAACGGCTTCAGCGGAATATTGAGCGTGCGCGCGTTCACGCCTTCGCCGACGACGATATCGATTCGAAAATCCTCCATTGCGGGATAGAGAAACTCTTCCACGGTCTTCTGCATACGGTGGATTTCGTCGATAAAGAGCACGGACCCTTCCTGTGCGTTTGTGAGATACGGCACAATATCTTTAGGCGCGCGCATCGTCGCGCCGTTCGCTATTTGGAAATCGACGCCAAGTTCGCGAGGAATACACGTCGCAAAGGTCGTCTTACCGAGTCCGGGCGGTCCGTCAAACAGAATATGTCCTAGCGTTTCGCCGCGCTTCTGCGCCGCTTTAACCGCAATTTCAATGCGCGCGTAGACGTCGCGCTGACCGACCATGTCGAACATGCGCGTCGGACGCAGCATGGCGTCGTCGTCTTGCGCGCCGTTAAAGGCGTCGACGTAGGAGGACGTCGGAGGCGCGTACGAATCGTCCGCATCGTTCCAGTCGTCGCCGCCAAATTTGGTTTCTCTAACCATATCGCGCTCCAGATCTACCGATTATCCCAAATCGCCTGCAGAATTTCGGCGGAATCCTTAAATTTCCGTTTGCTCTTCGCGAGGAGTTCGTCGACAAGTCGACGCGCTTCGGCCTCGCTATGACCGAGTCCGATGAGCGCAAGATAGGCGTCGTTGACTACGTCGGAAGGCAGGTCGACGTCGGCGAGCGCGTCGCTCGGGCGCGGCGTCATGAGGAGCGCCTTCGACACCTTGCGACGCAATTTCGCCACGATTCGCTCGGCGGTCGCCGGTCCTATGCCAGGGAGCGTCGCTAGCGCTTTGTGCTCCTGCTGCTCAATCATTTCAGCGATTTCACGCACGGGTCGCACCATCGCTCGCAACGCTTTTTTCGTTCCGACGCCGTCGACGCTACAGAAGATTTCGAAGAACTCGCGTTCGACGTCGGTTAGGAACCCAAGTAGCCGCGGCACAAGTCGTCCTTGGTTCGGAGCGCCGTCGATATACTCTAGGGTATAAAGCGAAACGGTCTTTTGCAGTTCGCTCTGGAGCTGTCGACGCGTAAACTCGGGAATAAGCGTCTCGTATTCGAAAGGCGCGGCTTCGATAATGGCGCGATCATTATAGAGCGCGACTAATTTTCCCGTGATTTTAACGATCATATTTCTCTCACTCCGTTAAAAGAAAGTTTTTGTAAAAAGTCGCGCTCGCAGCAAACTCAGAGCGTAAACGCGATAAAAACGGCGACGACTATTCGGCGAGAACGCCCGCCGTTATTAACGAACGTCGCAAGCGCTCCGTAAGTTCAGGCTCGAGTTCCGTCATCGGTAGACGCATTTCGCCAGTATCGCGACCGAGGAGTTGCATCGCCTTCTTAACGGGAATCGGGTTCGTCGCAAGGGAGAGCGCTTCGCGGCAAAGCGGCAGCATTTTAAAGTGAATGCGACGCGCGTCTTCGAGACGACCTTCGTTCATCGCGTCGCAAAGCGCCGATATCTCCGACGTCGCAAAGTTGCCGACTACCGAAACGACCCCGCTCGCGCCTAAGGACATGAAGGGAAGCGTGAGACTATCGTCCCCTGAAAGAACCGTTAAATCCGTTCCCGCAAGTATCCGCGACGCCGAGTCCATTAAGCCCGACGCTTCTTTCACCATCGTTATATTATCGAACTCCGCAAGTCGGAAAACCGTTTCTGGCTCAATTCCCCTCGCCGTGCGGCCAGGAACGTTATAGAGACAGATCGGAATACCGACAGAGCGCGCGATCTTTCCAAAATGCTGGTATATGCCCTCTTGCGTCGGCTTGTTATAGTACGGCGAAATCAAGAGCGCGCCGTCTGCGCCAGCCGTCTCCGCGAATCGCGTCAGTTCGAGCGCTTCGACCGTATTGTTCGAGCCCGTGCCGGCCAGCACTTTAACGCGGCCGCGAGCGAATTTCACCACGCTCGCGATGAGCTCGCGCTGTTCATTGTGCGTAAGCGTCGGCGCCTCGCCCGTCGTGCCGGCAGGCGACAAGACGCGCGCGCCCGAGGAAATGAGCCGTTCCACCTGCTCTTCAAGTCGAGCAAAATCGATCTTGCCGTCCTTAAACGGCGTTATCATTGCGACCGTCAACCCCGAAAAATCATCGGCGCGTCTCTTCATAACACAAACCCAATTCGATTAAAATGACTCTATGACTACGGCGGACGACGCGTTGAACGCGTCCCGCCCTAACTATGCCCGTACGCGCCTAATTATATACGGCTCGAGAAAAAAGGGCGCCCCCCCGACGTCAATAATGCGAATTTTCACATAAATATCGCCGCGCGCAAGAAAACAAATAACCCGACGCGATACGCGCCGGGCCGATAGTACCAGACCGGGGACTTGAACCCCGACGCCCTTGCGGGCAATGGATTTTGAATCCATCGCGTCTGCCAATTCCGCCAGTCTGGCTCTGCCATTGATGATACCATAGGGAGGGAAAATGGCAAGGGGTAGTTTCAAAAAAACTTTAAAAAGGGCGATGCGGGCGCTGGCGACGAAACGCGCCGAATAGAGAAATAGGAAATAAATGGGCGACAGCGTTGAAAAGCGCGCGCGCGTAATTATAATAAGGACGACGCGTCGCGTAGCTCGACGCGTTTTAATCGAGACGTTTGTTCGCGTCGTTTGCGCGACGCTATTAAACCGGAGACTCTCCCATGGCAGAAACGAACGAAATCTCGCCCGCAAAGCGCGCAAGACTTCAGCAGTGTTTTGAGTACGGCAATCAAAAGATGCAGATCGGCGACCACGACTATGCGACCGAAATGTTCGCGCAGTGCGTGTGCGGCGATCCGTCCAACCTTATTTATATGCAGTCTTTTGTCGCGAACCTTCGCGTTAAATTCAAGAATAAGCGCAAGAAGTCGTCCTTTGGCTTTATGAAAAAGGCAACCAAGGTCTCGACGGGTAAGAATACCAAAGACCTTGATACGACCATTCGGGAAGGGGTCGAAAAGCTTAAAAAAGATCCTTGGGACGAGCAAACCTTCGTCTCAATGGCGACGGCGTGTCTCGAAGAAGGATTCGACGACGCCGGACTCGCCTACCTCAAACTGGCGATCGACAGCGCGCCCGACGATCCCGACATTAATCGCTATGCCGCGATTGAATTAGGCGCGCGCGAGCAGTATGAAAACGCAATTGCGTGCTGGGAGCGCGTCCTCAGGGTCAATCCCGCGGACGTCGAAGCGGGCAAAATGATCAGCGATCTTATGCTGGAGCGCACGATCAATCGCGTCAAATCGGCTCCGCACGGCGCTAAAGAGGACGAGGAAGAAGAGGAAGAAAAACTCTCAGTCGAGGATCAGTGCGAAAAGAGATTGCGTAAGAATCCTAATGATCGGGACGCGTTCGTCGAACTGGTCGACTACTTTTTCCAGAAGGGCAATCTTCGCAAAACGGAGGATTCGTGCAAACGGGCGCTTAAGGTCTTTCCTGAAGACGATCTCTTTAAGCAGAAACTCCTTGAAGTTCAGCGTTCGCGCGCGTCGGAAGAACTCAAACGACTCCGCGACGCTTACCAGAAAGATCCCTCCGACGCAATCAAGGAAAAATTCGCCGCGCAGAAGAAGATTTACGACGAAAAACGTCTTGAGTATATTCAGTACCGTCTGAAGAAGTCGCCGAACGAGTCGGGCCTTCATATGGAACTCGGTATGTTCTATATGGAACGTCATGAGTTCAAAGAAGCGATCGGAGAGTTGCAGAAGGCAAAAGTCGACGAAGGAATCGCCGGACAGTGTCTCCTTGCGCTCGCGGAATGCTTCCAACATATAAAGCAGTACGCTCTCGCGGCGATGCACTACGACCAGGCGGTCGCAAAGCTCGACCAACAGAGCGAGATGATGAAACGCGCTCTTTACAACGGCGCGCGACTAGCGCTCGGTCTCAACAATCTGGAAAAAGCCAACGAATTCGCCAATCGTCTCGCGGCGATCGACTTCTCCTATAAAGACGTCGGCGGTCTGCTCGATAAGATAGCGAGTAAATTGCGCGGCGGCTAAAGTGCGCTCGATCGCAGGATGCGCGCTGATTTTTCAAAAGAAAAACGTCGCGCCTACTAGACAAATTCAAAATTCCGTGCATAATGGTTGACGAAAATTTTGCGCCGCGACGTCGGGTCGCCGCGCAGGTCTGGGGGCAACGCCGCGCAAGCGCGAGGCGTTGACAACCCGGCGGGGTTCGGAATCCGCCGACTCGCAGTTCGACTGCGCGTCGGGTTCGTCGTACGAAATGCGACGTTCTTTCGACTCCGGATCGTTCGCTGTTCTTTATGGACTCGGCGGTCTTTTGTAGAAATTTGTTTAGATAGAGCAGTACAGACATGCCAAACATTCAAAGCGCCAAAAAACGTCAGCGTCAGAACGTCGCTCGTCGCGAATACAACCGCGCGCAACGCTCGGTCGTTCGCAATCGTATTAAGAAACTCCTGAAGCAACTCCGCGCCGGAGAAATTGAAGCGGCTCAGGAGCAGTTCCGCAGCGTGTGTAGCGCGCTCGATCGCGCCGCCGCAAAAGGCTTGTGGCACAAAAACAATACGTCTCGTAAAAAGTCTCGCCTCTCCAAGCTCATTCTGAAGGTTAAGAACGCGCAGGCTAATTCCTAAGCTTCGGGCGTTAGTCGTCGCGTAGGCTAATCAGACCGTCTTTCGGCGAGCGCGAACGCGTGCGTTGAAAGACGGTTTTTATTTGGCGATCTCCGATTCCAATTTAAAAGTCGCTCCCCACACAATTATTCGCGATATTTCTATCCGGAAAGAAAACGTTCGAGTCATGAAGGTTCCCCTTTCGCAACTAGCCGAATTAACGCGCGGCGTTCTCGTCGGCGATCCCAACTGCGTTATAGAAAAGACCGCGCCGCTACACACCGCCGACTCGCTCTCAATTACCTTTGCGGAAAAGCCGGAAAAGCTCGATTGGAATTCCGTTACGAACGCGCGTGCGGTCGTCGTTCCCAAGAACGTCGTCGTCGCTATTCCCGAGCGTTTTACTCTTCTTAAAGTCGACGACGTTAAAGCCGCGTTTGAAGCGATCGCCGCGTTCTTTCATCCGAAACGCGCGCTCGTTCGTCAGGGCGTATCCAATAAGGCGTACGTTTCCGAAAGCGCAACGCTCGGCGCCGACGTTACAATCGCGCCCTTTGCCTCCATTGGCGACGACGTCGTTATTGGCGACGGCGCGGTTGTGCACAGCGGAGTAACAATTATGCCAGGCTCGTCGATCGGTTCGCATACGGTTCTCTTTCCGAACGTGGTCGTCTACGAGAATTGCACTATTGGCTCGAATTGCATTTTACACGCGAACTGCGTTATAGGCGCGTACGGGTTCGGCTACGATTCCTCGAGCGGCGAGCACATTCTTGCGGCGCAATACGGATCGGTTACAATAGAGGACGCCGTCGAGATCGGAGCGTGCGCGACGATCGACCGAGGCGCGTACGACGCGACCGTTATCGGCGAGGGCACGAAGATTGACAATCACGTTATGATTGCGCACAATTGTAAAATAGGCAAGCGAAATCTTCTGTGCGCAAGCGTCGGAGTCGCGGGTAGCGTTACAACCGGCGACTACGTCGTTATGGCGGGTCGAGTCGGCGTGCGGGATCACTTGCAAATTGGCGCCGGCGCGACGCTCGGGGCCATGGCGGGCGTTATGGCGAACGTTCCCGCAGGCGCGCGTATCGTCGGCATCCCAGCGACGCCGGAAAAGGAACAAATGCGCAAGCAGGTTGCGCTTGCGAAATTGCCGGAGACGCAGAAGGAACTGCGCGCAATGAAGAAGGATTTGGCTCGCGCGCTCGCGCGACTCGACGCGCTCGAAAATAAGAGCGACGACGAACGTTAGCGGCGGCGCGCAAAGGGAGGCGCTCATGAACGATCGACTTGCCGATATCAAACGAGTCGGACTCGTCGCCGGCTGGGGCAATTACCCGGTAACGTTAGCGCGCGCGATCAAAGCGTCGGGACGCGAGGTCGTTTGTTTGGGCGTGCGAGATCATGCGGATCCGGCGCTCGCAGAGATCTGCGACGTCTTTGCGTGGGGCGGCATGGGAAAGTTTGGCTGGGCGACGAAATTCTTCCAAAAGCACAACGTTCATTTCGCGACGCTCGCCGGCAAGATTCACAAGATTCGGCTATTCGATCCCGCCTTCATTTGGCGTCAGGCGCCGGACTTCTATACGATACGATTTTTTGCAGATCACTTTCTGCGGCGGCGGCGCGACTGTAAGGACGACACGTTGCTAACGACGGTCGTTCGCGCCTTTGAAAATCGCGGCGTGATCATGCTGCCTGGAACCGATTTTGCACCGGAGCTACTCGTGCGTCGACAACTCTACACGAAACGCGCGCCGACGTCCGCGCAATGGCAAGACGTCTTTTTCGGATGGAAACTCGCGCGTGAGATGGGGCGCCTCGACGTCGGGCAGAGCGTGAGCGTTAAGAATCGCGCGACCCTTGCCGTTGAAGCGATCGAGGGAACCGACGAGGCGATCCGACGCGCCGGCGCGCTCTGCAAAAGTAAGGGCTTCGTCGTCGTTAAGGTCTCGAAACCGGAGCAGGATATGCGATTCGACGTCCCGACGATCGGACTTGGCACGTTGCAAGTTATGAGCGAAGCGGGCGCGGTCGTTCTCGCGGTCGAAGCGAAAAAGACGCTCTTTATCGATCGAGAGAAAACTCTCGAGTTCGCCGATCGACACGGCATTGCGATCGTCGCGCTCATTGAAGAAGACGTCGACAATCCGGCTACGGAAAAGGTCTTTGCAACCCGTCGCGAATTGGCGCCCGCGTTCGGCTCCGTCGCGCAATCTGAATAAACTGACGCGCGTCGACTGGGCGCGCTTTTTTTATGATCTTATCACGAGGGTTTCCAATGAAACACGTTTTACGATTATCGTTAGCGCTACTCCTTCTGCTCTGCGCGGCGGCGCAACTACCCGCGTTCGACACAATTAACCTATGGCCGTCGACCCCGCCGGGGGACAAGGCGGAAGATTACCAGGATAAGGGAGGTTCCTACTATACCCCGCGCATGGAATACTGGAAACCGACGAAACAAACTGCGGACGCGTGCCTTATTATCTGCTGCGGAGGATGCTATAACGGCGTCGCCTATGACGTCGAGGGCGTTATGCCGCGCGACTTCTTCCTGGAACACGGCGTTCCCGTCGTCATGCTATGGTATCGCACGCCGCGACGGCCGGGAGTCGAAAAGCACTTCGCCGCGTGGCAAGACGTGCAACGCGCCGTTCGCATTGTGCGCGATCATGCGGAAGAGTGGAAAATCAGTCCCGATAAAATCGGCGTTATGGGCTTTTCCGCCGGAGGACACCTATGTCTCATGGCGGCGACCTCCAGTATGACCCAAACGTACGAGCCCGTCGACGACGCCGACAAGCTCCCGTGCAATATTAACTTCGCCGTTCCCGTCTATCCCGCCTACAGCCTGACCGACGGAGTCGATAATGAAAATACCGGTCGCGGCAACGACGCCGAACTCGTAGACGACTTCAAATTCGACGAAAAAACCCCGCCGATGTGTTTTATCCACGGCGACGGCGACGGATACTCTTCCATGGCGTCCGTTATGGTTTATCGCCAACTCCGCAAAATGGGAATTCCCGGCGAAATGCACGTCTACGCCTACGCTAATCACGCCTTTTTTAACTGCGGTCCGGACGCCCCCATTCGAAAATATCCGCAACGCGTTCTCGAATGGCTCCAGACCATCGGGATTCTTGAAACCCCGGAAAACGCCAAAGTCGAACATTAATTCGACTCGCTCGCAAATAAAAGAAAAACCGCCCGGAGGACCTCGCCTCGGGGCGGTATTTTTCTTATCGCAAGCAGTAGAAAGAGCCTTAGTCTTATCGCCCCTTATATTATTTGACCGAATCCTCTTTCCCAAGTAGCCGATACAAACACGCCAATTTGATTAGATTGCTCCCAACCATCTTGCGTAAGTTATATACTGCGACCCGAAGACTGACGCCTGGAATAATCGTCAGATTCGGGCAATTTTCCCTCTTTTAAACAATCTCCCGAATTGTAGAAGTCTTCGTCTTCCAGGGGGAGCTATCGGCGCCACAGTTTGAGGAACGACGCTTCCCTCAATCTTGCGTCTTTTCTTTTTTTTAAACGCGCAAGAGATAGCAAGGACGCGTTCACTATTGCAACATTTCTTGACGTCATACGGATAATCCCCCGCGCCGTCTCCAAAAGAACGCCAATAGTATTTACGCGATAATCGCGGACTCTTACCGGCAAAAAGAAAAAAATCCGCTAAAAAATCCGCAGATTATTGTTTTCCGTATAAAAGGACGTTATAATAGTGCATTGAGCGCAATATTGGCGCGTATAGAGCCGTACACAACGTCGTTGAAGTAACGCGTAACGGGTATTCGCCGACGGTTCAGACAGTTTTTATTTTTTACGAGGTTTGGAATCCCCACATTGGTTCCGAACGAAGTCGCACTCATAGGAAGGTTTTCAAGATGAATAATGTTAAATTAGGAGGGGTGGGCAAAAAGCACGGCTTCACTCTCGTTGAACTTCTCGTCGTCATCGCAATTATCGGTATCCTTATTGGTCTTCTTCTCCCCGCCGTTCAGGCGGCGCGTGAAGCCGCTCGTCGTATGCAATGCACGAACAACCTGAAGCAATTCGGGCTCGGCTTCCACAATTACGTCGACAATAACAAGGCGCTTATGGCCGGTTTGAACGGCGCTAACGGTTTCACTTGGGCGTACAAGATTCTTCCCTTTATCGAACAAGCGCCCCTCTACGCCACGATCGACTGGAACCCGCCGACCTACGCCGGAACGACGAACAACTCCGCCGTCTTCAATCAGAAGAATCGTATTACCACCTTCGTATGCCCGAGCGACAATCCCAATGCCGTCGTTCCCGACGGAGATCCAACCTCGACCTATCGTGGTCGTTATCTCGGCAATTACCTTGTTAGCGTCGGTAGTACGGGTTGGTATGATCCGATCGGTATTGAAATTGGTAAAAACTATTGGGTTCCAAAGCTTGACGTGAACGGCTATGCGGAACATAAGGGCGCTTTCTTTGGCGGTCACTATCAGTCTGGTTCGCACGGCACCTATCAAACGTGGGCTTGCGCGACCGACGGCCTCTCCAACACCGCGATTATGAGCGAAATCCTCATCGGTGACTTTGACAAAACGAGTCCTACCGCAACCTCCGCTCGCCAAGACACGCGCGGCGTCTTCTGGCGCGCGTGCCTGACGCCGTTCTACACGCACTACAACACGCCAAACTCGACGTTCTACGACAAGATGCTTTATCAGTACTGCCGTTGCGTCAACAATGAAATTCGCAACTTACCGTGCAAGGACTACAACCTCGTTATAGACGCGGGCAATGGTACGAGTCAAGACGTCGCGTGGGTCGCGGCGCGTAGTCGTCACTCTGGCGGCGTCAACTGCGTCTACGCCGACGGTTCCGTCCACTTTACGAGCAGCACGATTCAACCTGAAGTTTGGCGCGCGATCGGTTCAACCCAAGGCGGCGAGAGCATCCAGGCGCCGTGATCCGTATAGCGAACTTGAACGAAAGATCGAAAATGAAAAAGCAATTCCTACTAGTTTCCATACTGCTAGTCGCCGTCCTTGCGTTCGCTACCGCTTGCGAGAAGAAACAGCAACGTTCGGCGATCTCTGGCGAAGTTACGAGCAACGGGGAGCCGGTTCCAACCGGAATGGTTCAGTTTTCGCCTGAAAATCCCGATCCAACCGTTTCCGTCGTTGGCGGCACGGCTGAAATCGTCAACGGGCATTATGAGATCCCGGCCCAACCCAACGGTCTGATGCCGGGTAAATACAATGTTAAGGTTGTCGCATCGATTATGGTCGATAAAAACGGCAATATAATCGACCCAGACGACCTCAAGGATGGAAAAATTCCTCCTGGATCCGGCACCGTTAAGGATCTCGTTCCGCCCAAATACGGATCTGAATCAGAACTCACCGTTGAAATCGGCAATACGAAGTCGACGACGTACGACATTAATATGATCGAGTAATGGTCGTCTGAGAGATTCTCATTTATAATCCAAGCCGATCGCGTTCGAAAGCGCGGTCGGTTTTTTTACGTCCGTTTCCACGAACGTTCCGCGCTTGACGACGACGCGCGCAACTATACAATTAATTCCGTTGGTTTTCTTCTACCCCTAGTCCCTAACTTATGCGAGTCGCACCATGTTCACGTCAGATTCTATTGTAGCGCGCCGCCGATTTTTACTCTCGCTCGCCGCCGCGCCGATCGCAACTTCACCCATCTTTGCCCTCGCCAACGACGCAAACGTCAAGCCGATCGACGTCGACCTCGACGCGCCCGCCGACGTCTCTAACGACGAAATGAACGACGTCTACAACGAGATCAAAACGCCCTACAAATACGGCGTCGTTCTTCCGCAAGAAGACGGCGATCCCGTCGATTCCCCTAATTTATACCGAATCGACGGAGTCTGGTATATGGTATATCTCCGTTTTCTAAAAGGAACCGGATACGTCGCGAGACTCGCTAAAAGCGACGACCTCCTTCACTGGGAACCCCTTGGAACCGTCGTACCCTTCCGCGAGACCGGATGGGACGCCTGGCAATGCTCGCCTTCTTCCGCGCTTGTCGACCATACTTGGGGAGGATCCTGCGCATTGCAACCTTATCAGGGGAAATATTGGTTCACCTATATCGGCGGCGCCGGAAAGGGATACGAGCCTGACCCGCTCAAAATTGGTCTCGCATATACGGAAACCCCGACGGAAGCGAAAGAATGGACGCGTCTACCCGATCCGATTATGACCCCGGAAGACCCAGACGCGCGCGATTTCGAAAAGACGACTATGTATAAAACCTCCGTTATTTGGGATCGCGACGAAACCCTGGGCTACCCCTTCGTGTGTTTCTATAACGGCAAAAGCGTCGCGACCGGCGCCTCGATCGAACGAATTGGAATCGCCGTCTCGAACGACCTCAAGTCGTGGCGACGATATGGAAACGGCCCGGTCGTCGACAATGGCTCCGGAATCTCAGGCGATCCGCAAATCGTTAAGATAGGCGATCTCTGGGTCATGATCTACTTCGGAGCCTTCTGGAAACCGAACGCCTTTGACACGTTTGCCGTCTCTCGCGATCTCGTTCACTGGCGTAAGTGGAACGGCGCCCATCTCGTCGAGCCGTCGGAGCCGTTCGACAAGACGTACGCTCATAAACCGTGGCTCGTAAAACACGACGGGGTCGTCTACCACTTCTACGACGCCGTCGGCGATCAAGGGCGATGTATTGCGCTCGCGACTTCCAAACCGCTGAAATAAGGAGCTGAGTTAATGAAAAGCGTAATCTTCGCGCTCCTCGGCGTCTTATCTTTCGCGCTCGCGCCGCTACGCGCCGCCGAACCGATTACCGCGCCAAATGATCCGCCGGGCGTCGTCGTCGATTCGAGTCCCGAGTTCGAACACATTCATATCGGCTCCCCCAGCATCGAGATTCTTCCGGACGGAACCTACGTCGCCTCCCACGACTTCTTCGGCTCCTCCCCGGAAACGGATCGCTCGACAATCGTATTCGAGTCCAAAGATCGCGGCGTCACTTGGCAGAAGATCGGACGCATACCGCGTCAACAAGGCTCCTATCTCTTTTATGCGAAGGACGCGCTCTGGGCCTTCGGATGGAGGCCGGGGGAAGGATTCAACGACGCCAATAAGGATACGA
>CADCOO010000148.1 GCA_902803085.1 uncultured Planctomycetota bacterium | reverse complement strand
TCCTTCCAGCTTTATCGCATTTACGGTCCGAATCAGTACTTCCTTAACGGGTCCGGTCCCATGAAGCCGACCCTACTCTACCCGGCGACGGAGGAAGAAAGCGCAAGCTATCCGCCCTTTAGCCAAGATCGACGCGACGATCGACGCGCGCCCCCGACTCGCGTGCCGGGGAGAGTTTGGTAAGACAAATGCCGCCAACCAATCCCCCGAGCAATAACCAAACCGGCCTCAGAACGCTTGCGCTCCTACTGGAACGCAAGCGTTTTTCAGTCAGAATTGGTCTGCGCGACGTTTTTCCACTCTTTTCTATTCCTCGCCACATTCGACTATAATCGGTCGTATGCACGCGCCTAAATACTTATGCAACGGCCTACGAAAAGGGGTTCGCGCGTGAACCCAGGTTTCCTTGTGGTTTCCCCCACGCGCGACGTACATGTTCCGAAACGGCGCGAGCGAATTCGGGGTTAGAAGTCGCTTGTACGGCGCTTTGGTCCATTCGTAGCCGTTCCCCTGCATATCGAAGAGTCCCCAGGGATTCGGCGCTTTCTCACCCGGCTTATGAGGCGCCCAACGAATGTTGGACGGGTAGTCTTCCCTATGTTCCAAATTCTCCATGACCCAGCTGTTCGCGACTATATTCTCGTAAGAATTGGCGTCCTCATAGGACCTTCCGGCGAGCGCGGCATATTCCCACTGATCCTCGGTCGGTAGTTCGAAACGTTCTCCGCCGCTAAGTAGAACTTCGCTAAGCGCCGCGCATATCGTCGTCGAACCGTTAAAAGAGTGCGCTGTCGGGAGGTCAAAAGGATCGTCTTCCGCGCTATATTCACCGCTCTTTACCGACTGAAAGAATTCTTTTATCCAGGGAACGCGATCAACAATGGGCGTCAGCATACGTAAAGTTAGGACAGTCTCAAGAATCCAGAAACCACGTTCAATCGTCACGCGCGCATATGTCTCGTCGGCGTACGCTTCGCGCGCAGTTTCCGGCGCGCCTTTAAAATAGGAACCGGGCGGCGCCCAAACGAACCTGTATTCCTGATCGCCGTAAGTAATAAAGCGCGTCCGTACTCTTTCGTAACGTAGCTTATCGGAATGAGACGCCTCAGTTTCAGACGCCGGGGTGAAAGGCTTAGTCATCCGGCTAAGCAACTCGTAGACCCCCTTAAGGCGTCGAATCGACAGTTCGATCGGCCAACCATAGATAACCCTTAAATCATAGAGTCCGCCAATAGAACTCTCGTTTTTTAGGACGATCTCAATGATGAGCGCCATGATCTCAATAGATCCCCTCGGCATTTCGATCGCCACAGAAGTTTGACGCGTGTATTCAAGTATTTCGGGAGCGCAACTTTCCTCCAAGAGGTAATAAGACGAAAACTTGACGTCGGAACCAAATCGAGAAAAAACGGAACTGAAGAGCGGCGTATTCCAAATACGGCTGTAAATAGACTCCGCTCTCGTCCGCCCTTCTCGCGAAAGTATCCTGCGTCGCGACCTCCTCTCATAAGGACGGCCTATGTACAGAAAATAATCCAGAGCCGTGCGTGCGGCGACCCAATTGTAAATTGACAAAGAAACCGTTTCAGTTTTGATTTTGCCCATTATTTCTGCTACGAAGCGCTCGTAGACGAAAAATCCCCCGCGGGGAAATAAAGAATCAAATTATAGACGCCGGAAAATCGGCGTTCGCCGAGAACCAGCCGCGCCCGGACGAAAAGGCGCCTCCATTAGGAAACCTCTTCGTCCGGGGCTAACTTCACGATGTAAAAGGGTTATGCGAAAGCGGGACGTCTTATCCCAACTTCACCACTCCGCCCTTCTTCGCCGACTCGTACACGGCGCAGATAACTTCGACGCTCTTGCGCCCTTCGTACCCGTCGATAAGCGGCTTGCGCCCTTCGTTAATTGCGGCGAGAACGTCCGCGAACTGCTTCGCGTGCGCCTGATGCCCGATCGCCGCCGGATCCGCAGCGCCGCCGCCCCCGGAAAGACGATTCGTCATCGACTCGCGAATCGCCGCGTCTTCTTCGCGCGATTCCACGAAGTCCCATTTAATAATGTCTTCTTCCTCGATCACGGCGGAACCCGTCGAACCGTGCGTTTCGATTCGCTTCAGATAGCCCGGGTACGCCGCCGTCGTCGCCTCCAGCAGTCCCAGCGCGCCGCTCTTAAAGCGCAACGCCGCGACCGCGACGTCCTCCACCTCGATATTCTCATGCGCGACCAGCCCGGTCAGCGCCGTTACTTCCGCAACGTCCCCCATGAGCCAAATCAATAGGTCGACGCTATGAATCGCCTGGTTCATAAGCGCGCCACCCCCGTCGAGCTTCCACGTCCCGCGCCAGACCCCGCTGTCGTAATACTGCTGCGTGCGGTACCACTTCACAATCGCGTCCCCCAGCGTCAACTTGCCGAATCGACCGCTCTCGATCGCTTTCTTCAGCTGAACGCTCGACTGATGGAATCGACTCGGAAAGACCGTCGAAAGCGTTACGCCAGACTCTTCGCACGCCTTAATGATCTCGTCGCAACGCGCGGGCGTTATCTCTAGCGGCTTCTCTACGATTACGTGCTTGCCCGCGCGCGCCGCTGCGACCGCCGGATCCAAGTGCGCGCCGCTCGGCGTCCCGATCGTTACGATTTCAACTTCCGGATCCGCGAGAAAATCCTTCAGATCGCCGTACGCTTTGCACCCGAATTCCTTCGCGACACGTTCCGACGCGATCGGCAACTGATCGTAACACGCGACCAGCTCCGCGCCAAGTTCGCGGATCGCGCGCGCGTGAAACGTCGAAATCATTCCGCACCCGATAATGCCAAACTTCTTTACCGCCATATCGGCGCTCCTCCCTACTGAATGCGCGCTCCGTCTTGACAGAACGCGTCTCTTTCCAAATACCGCGCGTCGACGCTCGACGCAACCACTCCCATATTATAAAACGCCCATGGTCCATTTCAAGCGCGCGCTTTTTTTTAATCGAAGCCGTCGACCTCAAAACCACAACGCAATCGTTAAAGTTTAACCAAAAGGCAAAAACCTTCTAATGATCACAACCAGATTCAACCGATATACAGATTAAGAGTCTTTGCGTCGGCGCAAGGATCGGCGTCGCGCGCGCGACGCTACGCATGAAAAAACCTGGTAAATACGGTCGCTCCAATGAAACAGTCGAATGAATTCGCACGGAATAACGGGTCGAAGAGACGCGGTCGGCGCGCGCTAGTCGCAGGCGGCGCGTTGCTCGTCGCATTCGGTTTGCACGCGTTCGCGCTCGCCGACGACGTCAGGAGCGACGAACGCGCCGAGACTGCGCAGAGAACCGAATGGTCTCTAATACCGGAATTCTCCTTTAAAAACCCGTTCGCATTCGGCGCCGGCAAGGAGAACGACGAAGCGACGCCTAAACAAAAGGTCGAGACTCGCGAGGAAGAGAGTTCGCCCTACCTACTCGAACGAATCTTCGGACGACGCGTTTCGACCCGAAAAGCCGACCCTGAGCTCGACGACGTCGTGCGCCAGGAGACCAAGATTCAAAAAATCCCAAATTCTGCTGAAAACGCGTCGCGCGACAATCAGCCCGCGCCAAAGGAACGTATTGTCAAGGCTACCCCGCCAAAACGCGAAGAACAGGTCGCCGAAAAGAACCCGTCGCAATCTCAAAATAAGACGTCAAGATCGGTCGAACGCGTAGCGCAAACGACCGAACCGAAAGATAGCGCAACGAGCCCAAAAGTCGCTGAAAAGGTCGCCGACGCGGCGATTGAAATCAAGCCGCAGCCCGAGCCGAAGGAGACTGCGAGCGAAGCGCCGCTACCCGCGCTCGACGACGAAGAAATTCAAAGAATGTTGCGCGAATTCGCCGAACTCAACGAAGCCAACGAACGCGAGACCAAGCCCGCGCCCGTCCCTAAGGAGACGAACGAGCCCGTTAAACAACGGATTACCCAGGATAACGAAGCGTTCTTGCGCGAACTCGACGAAATTAAGAAGCTAGAAAACTCCGACGCGCCCGTCGAAGCGAAATTCGGATATTTCAAAACCGACAAACCGAGCGAGAACGCGTCGAGCCGGGAAAATACCTTTGAGCCCGCGCCCGCCGTACTCTTCTTCGAAGAAGAAAAGGAAACGCCGAACGACGATCAGGACGTCGCGCCTGTTCCGGAGCAGAGCGGCGCGCAGACGCGCGAACCCGACGTTCAAACGGCCGAGTCGGACGCGTCTGAACCCTATCCAGACGTCGAAGACGACGCGCGATGGATTACCTACGAAAGCGCCGAGCCGACCCTCGTCGCAGACCAGCGCGCGTTCGGTACGACTCGACCCGCAACTCAAACGAATCCGCGCGTTCCGCAAGGGTACGTCGAGGCGCGTCGCGCCGCTGCGGCGTCTAACGGACTATTTAACTCCGCCGCGTATCGCGGCGACGCCAACGAAGCCGCCGCGCGCGAGTTGCGCGCGCAGACGTCGGGGCTCCGACTCGACGACGTCGCTAGCTTCGCCCAGGAAGCGGAATCGGACGCGCGCGCGGCGAACGAAGCGGAATTTCTCGACGCCGTAATCGTTGATTCTAGCGACTTCTCCGCCGACGAACTCGCGCTCGAGACAGTCGATTTGGAAACCCTCAAAGAGGAGTGTTTCGCCGCGCTCGATCATTACACGTCCCTTTTCATCGAATATGAACCGACCTACGCGTGGACCGAAGCCGTCCTCGAAGACGTCGATCTTATTCTCGATTTGCTCGAAAATGATCCCGCGTCCGCGCGTCGAGGAATTCGCGCGCTCAAGGAAAAGATCGCCGTTGGTCAAACGCTCAAAGAGCGCGTGAGCGACTCCGCGTCCGCGCGCGCGAATCAGGGCGACAATCTACCGACCATAGCGACTCGATACGGCGGAACGCAACGCGTCGAACTGCTCGACTCGCTTCTACGCGCGCTCGAACGTCGCGCTTTCGTCTGGTCCTATGCCGCAGACTATTTCGAAGCGAAAAACAAAGGGAAACTAAACGAACAGCAAGCGCTCACCTTGCAAGAGCTCGCGCTCGTTATTCGTACGACCGAAGAGACCCGCGTCTTCTTCGGAGACTCGCCCAACGGACGCAACTGGCGCGCTAGCTTCGACGTCGACGAACTCGCGCGCGACGCCAAACGCGTCCTCGAAATTCCCGCCGTCGATTTCAAACCGATCGCAACTCGCTCAAACGCTAAGACGAGCTCCGTCGGATACCTCGGCGCCCCCGTTCCTTCGTCCCCTGCCGACCCTTATCTCGATCAGATCGCGCTCGAAGACGCCGTCGCCGCTAGCGAACGCGCGCCCTCGGGACGAGAATCCATGGCGCTCGAACGCGAAAGAAGAATGAGATTCCTGCACGACCGGATTAACGCCGTCGCTTATAAGTTCGAGAAAACTCCCATGACCCCGGAACAGCGGCGCGTCTTCGAAAAGCCGACCCTCTCTAAATGGGCGCGGCTCGTCTCGACTCTCGCCGGCGATCAGACGAACGGACTCGCGCTGCTCTACGCGTTCGAACGCTACGAACGACTCGGAGGCGGCGACGCCGGACGGTCGCTCCAGCAACTCGCGCTAAGAATGACGACTTCGCGCTCCGACGTCTGTCGTCGGTTCGGACGCGCGTTCGACGCCGTCTACGATAATCCGAACGTCAAAGCCTACGTCTCAGAAGCGCTCATTAACCGACTCCTGCCCGTGCGCGATCCCGAATTCGCCGTCGTGCAAGAGCGCGTGCTCGACAACCCCGTCGTCGGAACAAGGCGCGTCGACACGCAGGTCTCTATTAAGCTCATACCGGATCCCAATCGGCTCCTCATGAACCTCAACGTCAACGGACGCGCCGTCGCGAGCACGAGCAGTTCCGTCTTCTCCGCTACGTTGCATAACCAAAGTTACGTCAACTATTACGCCACGAAAACGATCGAATGGCAAGATTCCGGAATCGCATACTCGCCCGCCTCCGTCTCCGCAAGCGCGACCAATCAGCTCAACGCCGTCGAGACCGACGTCGATTTCGTTCCGCTCGTCGGCGACGTCGCGCGCGAAATTACCCGAAGTCAGTACGAGGCGCGACAGAATGAAATTCGAGAGGAAACGCGACAGAAAACGTCGCGCGAGACGCGCGAACGATTCGACCGCGAGGCAAACGAACGGTTCGACGCGCTCAATACGCAACTGCGATCGAACTTCTTCAAAAACATGGCGAACTTAGGACTCTCGCTACGAACCCAACGTTCGAGAACGACCGACGACTGGCTGCTCGCTTCGCTACGATTCGGAACAGAATCCTCGCTCGG
>CADCOO010000147.1 GCA_902803085.1 uncultured Planctomycetota bacterium | reverse complement strand
TACGACGCGAACGATCCGCAACGCGGGTGGACGCGCGTCTTGTGCAGTACGAACGGGTACGCGTACGAGGAGACGGCGGAAGAGCCGACGATCGGGTATCGGGACGAGCTTGCGTTCGGCTGTTACGAGAATATGCGCGCGATTGCGAAGCTGGAGCCGATCGCGCCGATCGCGACGTTCCGAGACGCGTATGAAGTCGATCGCACGATCGAGGCGATTCGTCTCTCCGCAAAAGAAGAACGCTGGGTGAAGCTCGAAGAGATTCTGTAATTCGTCGCATTGAAAGGATGGAAGGAACTATATGGCCGCTAATTTAACCCCACAGTATTTGAAGGCGGAAGAAGAATATCGACGCGCGCAAACGCCCGAGGAGGAGCTGCGCTGGTTGCAGGTCATGCTCGCCGAGATTCCCAAGCATAAGGCGAGCGAAAAGATGCAAGTCATGCTCAAGACGAAGATTTCCGACGTTAAGAAGGAGATCGAGTCGTCGAAGGGCGCGAGCAAGAAGGTTGGCAAGTCGGTTAAGATACCGCGCCAGGGCGCGGGAACGTGCGTGATTATCGGCGGTCCGAACGCTGGTAAGAGCCAGTTATTGAGCTTCTATACCAAGGCGAAGCCGGAAGTGGCGCCGTATCCCTTTACGACGCAGACGGCGTCCCCCGGCATGATGGCGTGGAAGGACGTTTTCGTTCAGCTCATCGACACGCCGCCGATCACGCCGGATTTCTTTGAATCGTATCTTTACGGGTACATTCGTGGGGCAGAGCTCGTTCTTCTCATGGTCGATCTTGGCGACGACGACGGTATTCAGCAGTGTCAGGACGTTTTGGATCGTCTTCAGAACACGAAGACGCGATTGGCGCCGGAGTCGGGGCTCGACGAGGACGACGTCGGACTCTCGTATACGAAGACGTACCTCGTTCTGAACAAATGCGACCTTCCTGACTTCCAAGATCGTTTGGATCTCTTTCACGAGTTCTGCAAGACGCCGTTCCGTGAATTCTGCGTTTCAGCGACGGACGGAACGGGTACGGAGGAGTTGCGTGACGCGATCTACGAGGCGATGAACGTGATTCGCGTCTATACGAAGCAGCCGACGAAGAAGGCGCCAGACATGGACAAGCCGTTTACGCTGAAGGCCGGCGACACAATCTTCGACCTCTGCGATCAGATTCATAAGGATTACGCGTCGCGTTTTAAGTCGGCGCGCGTTTGGGGCGAGGGCGTGCACGACGGCACGACCGTTAAGGGCGATTACGTTCTGCACGACTGCGATATTGTCGAGCTTACGATAACGATGTAAGCTTCCTATTTGTGGATCTTGTTTGTAAATTCGCTATTTTATCAAAGATCAGACGCCTTAATAGCCGACTATTATAGCGTCGAGCGTCATTTGGTCGCTTTTTTAACTTTTTACTGAAGGTCCTTTGATCCTATAACCGATAAAGTTGACAAGAAGTGAAGCGTTGCGACGGCTACGGTCGGCGGAACGCGCGGTTGGCGTTGACGACACGCTTATCGTGAACTATCGGATTGAACGGCGCCGCGTATGCGGCGACAGGTTCAGCGCAGCGTCCTGAATTCGTCGAACGAAGTCCACCGACCTTGCGGTCGGGCGAGACAAAGACGTTCCGAAGAGGGGCTCGGCGACGAACTGCTCAGGTTTTCATAGAACAAGGGATTTGAAATGAAATCGATAAAAGGCAAAGGACGCGCAGCGATAGGCGTTCTGGCTCTTGCCGCGTTGACGATCGTCCCATTCGCGGGATGTCAGGTAACGCGCAACGGCCAAACGTTGCCCAGCCCGTATTATTTGGACGACGACATTCAATATCATCCGGCAGGCTCGGAATTCCAGTATCAGCAAGAGGTCGATCATATGAATAAGATCAATGCTGAACGCGCCGCAGCCAGCTACAACGGACAATATTAAGAATATCAATCCACGCGTGGATGCGGAACAGCGCTAGCCCGGCGGACGCATAATCCGTCGGGCTTTCTTTTCTTCAGACCTAAAGTTTCTCAAAAAGTCGTCCAATCTTCTCGGAATCGAGTATACTTGAGTTTGGTAGCGAACGTTTAGGCATGCGTTGGCGCCAGTCTTTATTATTTACGAATCTTTATTATTTACGACAGGAACTCGATAACGATGGAAGAATTTGTCCAATACTCCTGGTCGCCGGAAATCAAGAATTACGTCGATCAGGTCTTTAGCTGGTCGGGCTACGCGATCTGCGTGGCGCTGGTTGCACGATTTTTTATTCGTCCGCGCGCGTTTCGCGATCCTTGGGCGACCTTTTGCCTTGGCGTCCTCAGCGTGTCGATCTCCGCCTTTTTGATTCGCACGTTTATCTCGCAGAATAATGATTTCTCGCCCTTTAATCCCGCCTGCGCGATTGTGTCGGTGATCGTTGCGATCGTCGTGAGCGCGTTGTGGCTCTTTCTTTCGTTTTTATCGCCCGACAACGACGAATACGACGACGATCGCGAGTATTATGACGAGGAAGAATACGAAGAGGACGATCGTTATGAACGTCGCCGGGACGATCGCGGTTATAGAAACGGTCGGGTCCGCCGCGCTCGGTATGATCGCGACGACCGTCGGTGACGAGAAAGCGAAGGTAAAGGTAGAAGATGAAACGACGAGATTTTTTACGCGCGTCGAGCGTTTTGGCGGCGACGTCGTGTTTTTCCCTGCTGGACGGTTCCGCGTTTGCCGACTCGGTAGACAAGTCGCAGAACGCGACGCGTCGCGGATCGTACGCTAATTCTTATCGTGTCTTTAAGGAAACGGGGCGCGGTCGAGTCGCCTTTTTAGGCGGCTCGATTACGGAAATGGACGGGTATCGTCCCATGGTTTGCGAATACCTTAAAAAGCGTTTTCCAAAGACGGAGTTTGAGTTCGTCGCCGCCGGGATATCGTCGACTTGTTCCGACGTCGGCGCGTTTCGCCTAGAGTCGGACGTTTTGAACGGAGGGAAGGTCGATCTCTTTTTCGTAGAGTTTGCCGTGAACGACGACCAAGACGGCGGGTTCGACTTAACTCATGCGACGCGCGGTATGGAGGGGATTATTCGCCATATTCGGCGCTCGAATCCGAACGTCGATATCGTCATGACCTTCTTTGTCAACGAAAATCTCATGGCGCAATATCGCAACGGCAAAGAAGCGACGAGCATCGAGGCGCACCGCAAGGTTGCGGAGCGTTACGATATTTCGACGATCAACCTTGCGAAAGAGATTCAGGAGCGGATCGATTCGGGCGACATAACGTGGCAAGAGTTCGGCGGCGTTCACCCGGCGCCGCGCGGCAATCGTATTTGCGCCGATTTGATCGCGACGATTTTGGACCGCGATTATCTGAATGGCGCCGTTGCCGAGACCAAGCCGCATAATCTTCCGGCGCCGATCGACGCGTTTTCCTATTCGAACGCGTCGTGGCGCGGTTTCGACGCCATTGCGACGAACGAGGGCGCAACGATCGCAGACGAGAACGCGCTGGAACGCGGCGCGTTTCGACTCTACGAGCCGAACTGGCCGCAGATTCGCGGCTCGTTTCGCCAGACGTTTGCCGGCGTTCCGCTCCTCTGCGGCGAGAAGGCCGGCGCGGAACTGAAGTTTGAGTTCGACGGAAACGCGCTCGCGCTCTTTATTCTCGCTGGTCCCGACGCCGGCATGATCGACTACCGGATCGATAAGGGCGACTGGCGCCGCGCGAACGCGTTCCATCATTACAGCGGCGGTCTGCATTACCCTCGCGCGCTCACGCTCGCCGACGCGTTGGAGAACGGTCGGCATAACGTTGAGTTGCGCCTGGCGTCAGATAAGGACGGGCGCAGTTCGGGAACGGCGCTGCGCATTTTGCAGATTGCCGTCAATCGCGGCGAGGAATGATTAATACATCGTTCCGCGACGAGTGATCTGACCGACGATCTCGTGCGGAACGTAGGGTTCCTCTAGATAGGCGACGTCTTCTTCCGCGAGCGTTACGTTAATCGCTTGGCACGCGTCGTCGAAATGTTCGACCTTCGTCGCGCCGACAATAGGCGCGGCGACGCCTTTCGCATAGAGCCATGCGAGCGCGATTTGAGTCATAGAAACGCCGTATTTCTCCGCAAGGTTAGCGACGCGTTCCACGATGCGAAGATCGTACTCCTTCGCGCGATCGTATTTCCTGACCGCCACGGCGTCCGTTTGACTGCGTTTGGAGTCGCTGTTCCAGGTTCTTCGCGACAAATGACCCGCCGCGAGCGGCGAGAAGGGAATGAGCGACATGCCGTATTGGCGGCATACGGGGACGACTTCGTGTTCGTCTTCGCGATAGAGTAGGTTATAATGGTTCTGCATCGTCGAGAACTTTGTCCAACCGTTCTTTTCAGCCGCGTCTTGCATGTTATGCAGTTGGAATCCGTACATTGCGGAGCAGCCGATTGCGCGAACCTTGCCCGCCTTAACGAGCGAATCGAGCGCCTCCATTGTCTCTTCGATAGGCGTGTCGTAATCGAATCGATGGATTTGATACAGATCGACGTAATCGACGCCGAGGCGTTTGAGCGAGCCGTCGATTTCGGCGTTGATCGCGCGTTTCGTTAAGCGCTCTTCGGTTGTGAGATTAAAGAAGACTTTCGTCGCAATAACGATCTTTTCTCGCGGGACCTTAAGATCGCGAATCGCGGCGCCAATGTATTCCTCGCTCGTACCTTTAGAGTAGACGTTGGCGGTATCAATAAAATTGACGCCGAGTTCGAGCGCGCGCGCGATCATCTTGGTGGAGTCGGCCTGGTCGAGCGTCCATTGACGATCGTCTGCGCTCGCCTTGCCAAACGACATGCCGCCAATACAGATTTGCGAGACCTCGATATTGGTCGAACCTAGTTTAACGTATTTCATAGCTGCTTTTCCATCGTTGCGTTGAAACAGGCTTCTATTGAACCGTAACGTCGTCGATGAAGTCTCCAATATGAATAATCGGGGACTTCTCGTCGACCTTCTCGCCGAAGAGGGTGACGTTCTCAATTGTTAATCCTTGGGTTCGGTGCTCTTCGTCGGCGCCTGAGAAGAGGATTCCGCAATAAGAGAGCGGACCGACGACTGAAATATTGCGCACGGCGATATTCTTCATATATCCCGGCTCTTGCGTCTTCATGTACTGGTTGACCGCCGGTCTCCCGACGAAGAGCCAATTGTCTTTATTAGCGACGTCGATATCGAAACGTAGCGATTTCGTGTCGATATCTTTCATCTTCTCAAGCGCTTCCGGCGAAAGCGCGTTTTCGGCGCCTGTTTCAAAGCGAATATTATTGAAGCTTACGTTTTCGAGTCGCATTCTCTCCCCGGGTTCGAGGAGAAAGTTTCTCGTTTGCGCGTGAATGACGTCAATCTCGTTGAAGACAATGTTCCGCATATAGTCGGCGCGGCTTTCATGCCCCATGAGAACGATGCGCGCGCGATCGCACCAGAAGACGCAGCGTTCAACGGTAATATCTTCGCAGTTGCCGAAGCTGTTGTCGAGCCCTTTGAACGCCATGCAGTCGTCGTCCGTTCGAACGAAGGAGTCGGAGACGCGCATATGACGCGTATTGCAGGGATTGATTCCGTCGTCGTTCTGAACGCGTCCGCCGCAAATTTTGACGTTGTCGACAGTTACGTTTTCACTTGCGACGGGCACGATCGTCCAGTGCGAGGCGCCGCGTATGACGACGCCGTTGATCGTTACGTTCTGGCAATGATCGATCGAGACGACGTGCGGAGTAGGACCTTCGCGCCATTTCCACGACGAGGAGTCGAGGACGCCGCGTCCGTAGATCTTAATATTCTTACCGCGCGCGAGGATTCCGGCGTGGACGACGGCGCCCGGCGCGAGATAAAGCGACTGATTGTCGCCGAGCGTTATGACTCCCCCTTGCGGTCGATGGACGCCCTTGCCGAAATAGAGGAGATCAACGTCGGCGTCCTTGGGGGACGGCGCGCTCGGGTCCGGAAGATTGACAAAGAGCAATAACGGATGCTCGCGCCCGTTCGTTTCAACGGAGATTTGCCGAGGTCGTATTGAGAAAGGCACTGTAATTTCAAAGTCCCCGTCGTCGTTACGTCGCGCTTTAATTCCATACGAGAGCGGGCGGACGGTTAGTTCGTCGACGTCGACGTTGGGTCGCAGTTTAACGGAGAATTCACGATCGGCGTCGATTTGTAGAAACGCGTATTCTCCGCCGTAGTCGTACTTTTTAAAGGGCGGATCGGCGGTGCGCGCGGCGTAGGCGTCGACCCGTTTGCCGTCGACTTCGATTTGCCAGAGCGCGCTGGGGTGTTCTTCCTTTGGCAAAGGCGCGACATAAACGAAAGCGAACGCGTCGGACGTTGCGCAACCGAGCGTCAGCATAATCATAATAGTCGTTAGTAAACGCGACATTGACTTCTCCTCTCTTTGAGTATTTGAGCGTTGTATGGTGAACGTTAGGCGACGCTTGTCTTCGGCGCCTTTTCATTGCGCTAGACCTCTCCCCAGTTGGCGCCAATTTCGGCGTCGATCTTGAGCGGCACGGCGAGCGGATCGCCGAGCGTCATTTCTTCGACGACGATCTTCGCGAGTTCGTCGGCGTCTTCGCGTCGCGTTTCGAAGAGAAGCTCGTCGTGGATCTGGAGGAGCAATCTTGCGCGTTCGCGGTCGTTTTGAACGCGCGACGACGATTGCGTTGGAGGCGCGGGCGCAGTTTGGGGCGCCGGTTCCGCGAACGCAAAGAGAGACGTTGCCGGATCAAAGGCTTGGGCGGGTTCAGGATGAGGCGCAAGGGCAGGCGTCGGCGCTTCCGCTTCGCGCGCCCAGCGATTGGCGAGCCAGCCTTCGCGAACTAGCCGTCGCCAGACGTTGACCATCGCGAGCTTCATAATGTCGGCGGCGGTTCCCTGCACGACGGCGTTAATGGCGGCGCGTTCCGGGAAGTTGAGCGTCTGGCGCCCGCGCGGACCGCGCACGCCGACGATCGCGCGTCGACGGCCAAACGCCGTCTGCACATAGCCCTTGTGCGCGCACTCGTCGAGAACGCGATCAAAGAATGCGAGGACGCCTGGGTACGTCGCGAAGAAGGAGTCGATGTACTCGGTCGCTTCCCCCGTCGAGACGTTAATCGCCTTCGAGAGGCCGAACGCCGTTTGACCGTAAATTAGCCCGAAGTTAACAGCCTTCGCTTTGCGGCGCATGTCGGAGGTAACGTCCTCGTGCGCGACGCCGAAGAGTCGACTGGCGACGCTGGCGTGAATATCGACGTCGTTTTGGAACGCTTCCTGGAGTTCGCGATCGCCGCAATAGTGCGCTAGCACGCGCAATTCGATTTGACTGTAGTCGCACGAAAGGAGCGCGTCGAAGCCGAGCGTGGGGTCGGGAATGAAGCCGGAACGGATAAGCTTGCCGGTTTCTGAGCGCGCGGGGATATTCTGGAGATTGGGATCGCTTGAACTGAGACGACCGGTCGCGGTCGCCGTCTGATTGAAGGTTGCGCAGATGCGACCAGAGTCGCGCAACGTCTGGTTTGGCAACGGTTCGAGATAGGTCCCTCGCAGTTTCAGGAGTTTTCTCAGTTCGACAATCTTTTCCGGAATGGGATGTTCGCACGCGAGTTCTTCGAGAACCTCGGCGTCGACGCTTGGTCCCGTTTTGGTTTTCTTAATCACGCGCAATTTGAGATCGTCGAAGAGTAGACGTTGCAACTGTTTAGGAGAATTGAGATTGATCGTTTGGGCAAAGAGTGGATCGGGATCGGCGGCGGCAACGAGCGCGCGAATCTCGTCTTCGAGTTCGTTTTGACGTTCAAGGAGTTCGGCGGACGCCTTTTTAAAGACGTCGGGTTCGATCGCAATTCCGTTGTATTCGATTTCTGCGAGCGTTTCGACGAGCGGTAGTTCGAGATCGAGCAGAAGTCGTTCGAGCGCGGGCGTTTCCAGTAGCTTTTCGCGAACGATCGGCGCGACGTTGAAGGGAACGAGAACGAGCTCCGCAACGTAACGAGCGATCGTTTCCGGCGCGACTTGATCGAGTAGGAGACGATTGCGTCCCGCGCCGAGCGCGCTTTTAAGATCGCTAAGTTGCGCGTTGAGATAGGTATGCGCAAGATCGGCGAGGTCGCGCCGCGTTTCGCCGGAACGCGCGAGATAATCGGCGAGTTCAACGTCAAAGGCAAGCCCTCGTAAAACGACGCCGGCGTCGAAGAGCGCAAGCGCGTCGTACTTGAGATCGAATCCAATTTTGGCGACGTTGGGATTTTCCAAAAAGGGTCGCAATACGTCGAGCGCATGGTCGCGTTCGAGGGTAGGGGCGCCGAGAATAGCGCGGAAGGGGAGATAGAACGCTTCTGTAGGACTGGTCGCGAGCGCAAGTCCGCATAGGGTTGCGAATCGCGCTTTGACCTTGCCAATTTCAGGCGTTTCGCGCGCGACGACGGCGATTGCAAACGCGTCGACGTCGCGGAGCGTTTCGACGAGCGCCGATAGTTTTTCGTCGGAATCAATGATCGACGCATTGGATTCGCCGTAATTCGCCGAGCGGGGCAGCGGTATGGCGGCGAGTCGGCGATACGTCTGCGCGGCGACGAGCCCGAATTCGTCGAATAAATTCTGCGGCGAATCGACTCGCGACTTGCCGTCGGCGTGCTCGCGAGGTTGCGAGCCGTATTGCGGGATGAAAAGTCGATCGAGGAGTTCGGACTCTGCGGGAATATTGACGTCTGGCGTCGGTTCGTCGCCAAGGCGCGAGGGCGCTGGTTCGGACGGTGCGGGACGTGCGAAGAGCGGACCTGCGGTTTCTGGTTGCTGGAGGAATTCGCGACGTTTCGCTTCAATAGAATCGAACCATGGCGACGGTTCGGCGACGCCCGTTCCGAACTGTTCCGCAAGCGCGTCGACTTTACCGAGTAGCGAACGGAAATTCCAGTAATGGCAAAGCGCTTTGAGTCGCTCGGGATCGACGCCGCCTAGCTTCCCGGCGTTCCAGTCGACGGTAATAGGCGCGTCCTTGCGGAGCGTAACGAGTTGGCGACTGAGGAGCGCGAGCGCTTGTCCGTTGCGTATATTCTCGAACCGCTTTCCCTTCTGCCCAACGGCGCCTTCGAAAACGCCCTCGAGCGTTCCGTACTTAGCGAGTAGTTCGCCTGCGACTTTGGGACCGATGAGCGGCACGCCCGGAACGTTGTCGGACGAGTCGCCGACGAGCGCCTGAAAGTCGACGACCTGATCGGGTCGAATTCCCCAGTCTTCTGCGAGCTCTTGCGCGCGATAGAATTTTTCCTTGCGAACGAGGTAGATTTCAGTAGAGTCGTTAATGAGCTGTCGCGCGTCTTTATCGGCGGTCGCGAGGATCGTCTGCCCGCCTAGTTCTTCGACCATTCGCGCAACGGTCGCCATGACGTCGTCCGCCTCGTATCCGACGACGCCGAGCGCCGGCGCGCCGACCCCTTTGAGGAACTCGCGCGTGAAATCGAACTGAAGTAGCAGATCGTCGGGGGTAGGCGGACGATTCGCTTTGTATTCCGGATAGATCTCGCTTCGAAACGTTGGCGCGTGCATATCGTAGGCGCAGAACAAGTAGTCGGGTTGCAGCTTGGTCATTATGGCGATAATATCGCGCGCGAAGCCAAAGACGGCGCCGGTCGGTTCGCCGAAGGAATTGGTCATTTCCATTCCTGGCGCATGAAAAACTTGGTAGATAAGCCCATAGGCGTCGACGACGCACACTTTCTTACCGCTCAGAGAAAAAGTTGACATAATCGACCGCGCTCCTTTTGTCTCAATTACGAGGCGTCGTATCACGACGAGCCGACGCGCAAGTTACGCGCTCCAGTTTACCGCCTTTTGCGTGAAAAAAAAGCGCCTGTCCGACTGCGGCAATAAGAGAGCCGCGCGTCGCTAGCAAAGATAACGCGCTAGCGTACGCGCGGCTTCGTATTCAACGGAGTTGGAACGTTCCATCGTTTATTCGTTGAAGGAGTCTCCCCAATCGTCTTCCGGGTTATCGTCGTCGTCGTCGACTTCCTCCCAGTTGAAGTCGTCTTCTTCGTCGTCCTCGATTTCGTCGTCCTCTTCCTCGTCGTCCCAATCGTTTTCGTCCTCGTCGAGCCAACGATCGTCTTCTTCGAAATCTTCGTCCCACTCCTCCTCTTGGTCGTCGAACTCGTCGTCCCAATCGTCTTCTTCGTCCTCTTCTTCCTCTTCGTCGTCCTCGTCGGGCTCGTCGTAAGACCGCATTTTATCGTCGGAGAGTCGCGTCGATAGCGCGCGTCGCGCGTCGAAATCGCGCGCCCCGTCAAAAGTGAATCGCGTGAGTTTCATGGTTAGTCTCCTTTGTCTCGAGGGGTAGGAATCGCCGCCGCGCGCCGCAGCGCTGGCGAATAGGTTACTCTATTATAGCGCATTTTGCGACGGGTATGACGCAGACGTTATTTTTTGACGGTTGAGCTTGTTCATTTGAGTGGAATTATTAGACCGCGCCGTTAGGGCTCGTCGAGTCCGCCGTCGGCGAACCACTGCTCGACGAGTTCATGGGAAACGCCTTTCTCCTCGGCGATTATCGGAACGATCAGAGAGATCGTCCACTTTTCGAGCGTTTCTTCGCGCGCGCGCAGGAGCCAGCCCTCCTGAAACGCCTCGCGACATTTCGTCATGATCGTTTCTTTATACGAGTCGAGTTTGTCGCCGAGTTTGTCGTTGAGGATGGATTGGAGACAGTTCAGAAGGTAGGTTTCGACGTACGACTCCACGTAGGATTCCAGGAATAATCTCTGTCGAGGGTAATCGTTTTTTGGCGTATGCCGGTCTTTTTTCATGCGTTTTTCCTCGGATGCGTCGCAAAATCTCACGAGACGCGGACGCTAGAGCCGTCGCCGTTACTTTGGCGCCGTTTGAGTTTCTCGAATCCAAGTTTGCACGAGCGAAGGCGGAACGGCGAGGAATAGCGCTATTTGGTCAACGGGCATATTTTGCGCCCGCATTCGTAGCGCCGATTCGCGCGCTTTGAGCAGACTGCCTTCTTCCCTACCCTTGTTAAGCCATATTTCTTTCCCTTCTTCTCTGCCCTTATTAACGAGCCGATCGGCTAAGTACATTCCTACGCCCATATTCACTTCTCCATGATGATCGTTAATTTGTTTTCTGACAGTTTCCGCGAGTTCCGCATTGAAGATTTCGCGCATACAACGTAGCGATTCTTCAATGTGCCGGACTTTGATTGCGACGTCGTCGCAGATCGGGACGCCTTGATTTGCGAGCGCGTAATACGCCCCGGCGATTAGTTTGAAATCGGAGCGGAAAAGCTGGATTTCTTCGAACGACAGACGCGGAACGTCGACGACGTTAAGTTTATAGTCGTTAAAAAACGGGGCCATTCTTTCCTCGAGACTATTGCCGTCGGCGTCTTTCGGAAAGACGACGGATTCGCGGAGCGTGAGGCGTTTTTTCCACGCGGATTTCGCGAAATTGAAGACGACGCTGATTACCGGGTAGCGCTCGTTGGTATTTTTTGAGCGTTTCATTTGCGCGCGGTACGAGAGACCGTCGTAGGCAAACATTCTGAAAACCATGTCCGGATCGAGCCGATTCTGATTTTCCAGCCCTAAAATAGCGAGCGCGACGTTCTTCTCGCGCCATATTTTTACGACGTCGCGCTCGTACTCGCCGAGAGGATTGAATTCGTCGCTATAGCCTGCTTCCGCACGCGCGTCTTCAAGCGAGTCGGGCGAAATAATCTGCTCGCCCTGAAAGACGCGCGCGTTGAAGACGTCGGCGAAGACGTCGTTAAAGGACAGCAATTCTTTTTGCGCCGTATCTTGGTTGACCATGTCGAAGCTCCCGTTTTAACCGTCGTCGACGCGGAAACGCGCCTTCGCCTATAGTACCCGGCTCGGCCAGATTTGTCAAGTAAAAACGGCGCAGACTGCGAAACTTCGCGGTAAGCCGCTACCGCGTTGTGCACGATGGGAAAAATAATTGGGAAATTTTTCAGTATAGTCTTGATTAATTCGCATTTTTATGCACAGTGAAATTAGCGTTTCTCGGCGCCGGCGCTTTCTCGGTTAGAGGTTCGAGCCTCGACGTCTTAACGATATGAGCTTCTCCAAGCCTGTTCGACTCTCTTGCTTGGGCGACGAGTTCAAATGGGACTGGTGCAAGTTGTTTGAATAACGACGCGTAACCATTGTTTCGAAAGACGTTCTGAACGTTTTTTCTTGGCGATTATCCGAGGACTGCCGTATTCTTGGCGAAAACTACGTCCTTTATATTTTTTGTTTGAAACAGTTTGACGCTCCTTTCTACTGGCAATAAATGGAAATCATGAAGAGAACTTCGCGATTTCAATCCTAGCGGCAAACTGGATATAGAGAGAACGTCAATCAAATCATTTCTAGCGAGTATTAAAAAGCTTCTCGGACACAGTGAGGAGAAAACGACTCCCTCTTAGGG
>CADCOO010000146.1 GCA_902803085.1 uncultured Planctomycetota bacterium | reverse complement strand
TATCGCAATTATGAAACGCATGAGCGCCAATAGCCTCGACTCCCTCTTCAATCACGACGGACGTCAGCGTCGCGCAGTCTTTGAACGCTTCCAATCCAATCGCAACGACGCGTTTGCCATCGCGTTCCCTTGGAACTGAAATCTTGCCGTCGCTCGGAAGGATCGAGCAATCGAGACCAATGAGCGTTAATTCCCCCTTGGACTCTTGGAATTGTAGCCAGCTGTTTGGTTCGACGACGTATTCAAATTTGCGATTGTTCTGATGCGCCCAAGTCTCCGCGTAACTTCCTTTATGAACTCGGAGAACGGCGGAACACTCCTTGAAAGCGTCGACGGCGATTTCATGGACGCTCTTAGGAATCACGATTTCTTTCAAGGAGGAACAACCTTGAAAAGCGCCGCCGCCAATCTTTTCAGTCCCCTCGGAAAGCGCGATCTCTATTAAGGAAGAGCATTTATTGAACGTATTGCCGTTAATGGTCGTTACGCCCTCTGGAACGACGATTTTTGACAAAGAAGAACAGTTAGAGAACGCGCCGTACGCTATCGACTTGACATTGTTCGAAAGAAAGACCCTCTTTAACGACGCGCAACTGGCAAAGGCAAAGATTCCAATCGCTCGAACGCTTTGGGGCGTGGAGTAGGTTTCAAGCGTCTTTTGATTGGGAACGTAGAGAAGCGTTTCCCTATTCTTATCAAATAGAACGCCGTCTTCAGAAGTAAAGAACGGATTACGAACGTCAACTTCTATTTTATTACTATAAAAAGGTTTACTATCAATCTCTTGAACGCCCGACGGAATCACGATCTTCGCGAGCGCTCGGCAGTCGAAAAAGGCGTTGTGACCAATTCGCTCGAGCGTTTCGGGGAAAACTATGTTGGCCAAGGAAGAGCATCCCCAAAACGCTTCCTTTGCGATCTCTCTAACGCCTTCTGGAATAACGACGTCCGTTATCGAACGAAGTCCTTTAAAACCCGCTTGTCCTATTCCTACAACCCGCTTTCCGCGTATCTTTTCCGGAATAACCACTTTTCCGTCAACTGGCAGTCTGCTTTCGACGACGCCTGTAATAACGACCCCGTCGTCCGCGTCTTCAACAAGATACATACGCGTTGAAACGCCAACTTCCTCAGTCTCACGTCCCTTCGACTTCGCCCAATCCTCGGCAAAACTCCCACGAAAGACGACCAACTTCGCGGGGCACATTTCAAACGCCGCGTCCCCAATTGATTCCACATTGTCGGGAATCGTCGCCCTATCGAGCGCGTAACAGCGAGCGAAAGCGCCCATTCCGATTTCACACAAGCTTTCGGGCAAAACGATGTTCGTCAGTCCCGCACACCGCGCAAAAGCGCGCTCGCTAATAGTGGTTACCCCTTCGCTAATAACGGCGCTCTCTAGGGAATCCCAGCCGACGAACGCCTCCTGGCCAATTGCAACGACCGGCTTGCCGTTAATCGTCGCCGGGGTTTCAATCTTACCGTCAAGGGGTAGCGTCGCGCGATTTACGCCGGTAATAACGACTCCGTTGGACGTCTCCTGAAATAGATAGAAGCGTTTTAGCTCATAGGCGGCGCCATGTTCGCGCGCCCAGCGTTCGGCGTAACTTCCTTCGTAGAGGACAAGTTTGGCCGGGCACAAGTCGAAGGCGTTCTCAGCGATCTTTGCGACGCATTTGGGGAGGACCAGCGTGATAAGCGATCGACAATCGTAAAACGCGTTCGAACCGATTTCGCGAATTGTCTCCGGCAACGTTACGCTCGACAGCGCCGAGCAACTGGCAAAGACGTTGGCGCTGAGCGTCTCAATCTCGTCCGCGATAACGACGACCTCGAGGGAGGAACACCCTAAAAAGGCGCTAGCCTCTAACGACGCAACGCTCTCGGGCAAATCGACGCTCTTTAGAGACGCGCATCCTGCAAAGGCAGACGCGCCAATAGCCTTGACTCCGCTCGGAATATTGATCTTTTCGAGTAGCGTGCAACCTCGAAACGCCGACGAACTGATAAACGTAACGCTGTTCGGAAGGGCGACGTTTACCAATCGAGAGCATCCCCGAAACATATCGGAGCTGATCGTCGCGACGCCCTTCGGAACAAGCGCGCTCGTTAGATTCGTGCAGTTGTAAAAAGCGCCCTCGCCAATTTCTAAGACGGTCGGAGGAAGCTCGACGTTCCGTAAGGCGTCGCATCCGGCGAAAGCGTGTTCGCCGATTGTTACGACGCCGTCGCCAACGACGACGCTCGTTAACGCTTTGACGTTTTCAAAGGCGCGTTTGCCTATTCTAACGACGCGCTTGCCGTCAAGTTCGGTCGGGACGGTAAGCGCGCCGTCTTCAGGTATCAGATCAGGATCGACGCCTGTTATCACGATTTGATTGTAAAAAACTTCGTGCCGGTAAAGCTCTTCGGGGTCGTCGATTACTTCATAGGTTTGGTTTCGAGACAGCGCCCAACGCTCGGCGTAGGAGTTCCTATAGACGCGAAGAATGGCGGAACAATTGACGAAGGCGAGCGTTCCTATTTCCTGAACGGATCTCGGAACGGATAGCGACGTCAGTTCCGAGCAATTATTGAACGCCTCCTCGTCAATAGTTTCAAGTCCTTCATGCAGAACGACTTTTATAAGAGAAAAACAGTCGCTAAACGTCCTATGTTGTATGGTTTTAACGGCGCTCGGAATCTCGACGCTTGCGAGGGAATCGCACTTAGCGAACGCCCATTGATCGATTACCTCTACCGTCTTAGGAACGACGATCTCCTCTAGCGAGCAACATCCCCAAAAAGCGCCTTCGCCGATCATCATCAGACTCTTGGGCAGGGCGGCGCTTGACGTATTTCCCCAATCCCAAAACGTCTTCTGCCTTGCGTTTCTCCTCCCGCGTCCCCGGCAATGCTCGAATAGCGTTGGTTGACGCCCTGTATCCCAAAATGTTTTTTGCTCAATTTCAGCGTCGTCAATGTGATCGTCTATTTTTACAAGGGACTGACACCCCGCAAACGCCCAGTCCCCTATTATTTCGACGCCCTCTGGAAGAACGACGTTTATTAGCGCCGAACAATCAGAAAAAGCCGCGTTTGGTATTTCTCTAACGCCGCTTGGAATAACCGCGCTCTTCAGCGAGGAACACCCGGCAAAAGCGCTTTCCCCTAGCTCGCAAACCGTCTCGGGAATAACAATCCGAATAAGCGAACGACTGTCTTCAAACGCGCTTGCTCCAATTCGAACGACGTCTTTACCTTGAATCTCCGGCGGTATGACAATCTCGTCGTCGTAATCGGGATGATTCTCGTCGAAACCGGTGATTTCGACGCCTCCTTCAGTTTCCTTCCAGAAGAAAATGCCATAGGCGTTTACTAACGGGGAGAATTCCTCTTCCGTCTCTTTGTCAAGGAGTGTTCTAACAGGCTCGATCGCCTCGTATCCACGTTTGTGCTGGCGCGCCCAACGCTCAGCGTAACTGCCGACGATAAAGAAAAGCTTCGCCGGGCAGTTATTGAAGGCGTCTTCGGCAATAGAGTCGACGCTTTCCGGTATCGCCACGCCCTTCAGCGAGGAGCAGTCGGCAAACGCCATCGCTCCGATCGATTCTATCCCATGGGGCAGAAAGACGTTATCGAGCGAAGAGCAACGCCAAAACGCTAGCGAACCGATCTTCTTAACGCCGAAGGGAAGCGTTACGCTTTTGATCTCGTCGTAGCCGTTGAAGGCGCTTTTGGCAATTTCAACGACGCGTCGTCCATGGAGTTCCGCCGGCACGACGATCTCGCCGTCCGCCGGGAGCGCGTCTTCGTTAAGATCGGTAATCGCAACGCCGCCGTCCGTCTCTTCGAACTGGAACAGCTCGAGGAGCGCGTCGAGTTTCGGATCGGCTTGTTCCGACTTGGAGTCGTTTTCGTCGAACGGTTCTGAACGTTGCGTCATGACAAATCGAAAAACGAATTTGGTTGTTTTGGTCTTTCGTTACGACTGGACTCCCCAACGGCAGCCTTACGCGTCGTTGGAAGAACTGATCCCAATAGAAGACTAGGTAAACGGCGCCTCCAAAAACCAACGGCGCTCGCGTTTTACAACAAGCGCCGTTGATTCTCAATTCATCGTTGCCGCTAGCGCGAATTATCCCTCAATCTTTTCGGAGTCGATCCTCTTCTGCCGATCTTTTGCAAAGGTTCCAAACGCGGCGACGCCGACGCAAATCGCGCCGATCACCCACGCGCAGGCGAGCATGATGAAGCCGTAGCGATAGCCTTGCTCGACCCCGTAACGGTCTTTGAGGATTCCGACGAGCTGCGCGGACCACGCGCCGATTATGAACGCAAACATAATCATAAAGCCGACGGTCGTGGAGCGGTATTTCACGGGCACGGTCTCAAATACGGACGCGTGCGTATTGCATTCGTAGAATCCGCGGCAGACGCCCATAAGG
>CADCOO010000145.1 GCA_902803085.1 uncultured Planctomycetota bacterium | reverse complement strand
GTCGCCTCCATCATTCTGGCGCAAATGGAAGAGGATAAAGAAGAAGGCGAGCGAGATCCTAAATTCGAGCAAGAGAAAGAGGAACTCTTTGAGAAGCTTCTCTCCGATAAGAACGCCTCTTTGGATCTTAAGAAAGTCGTCTATCAGCTCCGTGTTCAGACGCTCTTCGACCCGAGCGTCAGCAAAGACGAAAACGTCGACGCCAAAATTGAAGCGGTTATCGAAAAACTCTTAAAGGAAGAAGACCCAGAACTCTATCTGCTAGGAGTCGCCGTTAAAGGTCGCGTTCTTATTACAAAAGCGCAGGAAGACCAAGACGCCGTTAAAGAACTCGCGGCGTTTGTCGACGAACTTAACACGATCGTCAAAGATAAGGAAGAGATCAAGTCGCAAGTCGTCGGTCTCAATATCCAACTCTATCGTCTCCAGAACGACACGGACGGTCTTCTCGCCTACGTCGACTCGCAACTCGCGGCAACGCCGGACGACGACCTTAAAGAGCGTCTCATGCACACCAAGGCTGGCGTCGTCGGAAGCATCGTCGCCGACGATCCGAAAGCGTTCGACAAGTACGCCGCGTTCATCGACGAAATTGCCAAAGAAGAAGAATTCGACGACGACGTTGCTAATATCTACATCTCTCGCTTTTCCGCCTCCATAGCGCAACTAGCAAAGGACGGCGCCTCGTTGGACGATTTCAACTCCGCTATTGAGCAATACCAAAAAGACTTGCTCGCGCATCCGGAAGTCATTCGCGCTATTCTTATCGTTCGAGACGACGTCGGCGTTATCGGCGAGAAGAACGCGAGTCCGACCCTCTACCTCGATACGATCGATAAGCTGGCAAGCTTCTGCAAGGGCGCCGACAACGATACGCTCAATGAAATTGGACAGTCCCTAGACGGCCTGAAGCGTCAGCTCGAAAAAGAAACGAAGGACGCCGAAGAAGACGCCGACGCTTCCAAAGCTGAATAACGACGTTTCGTATTCCATCGGCACAAATACAAAAAACGCTCTCCTCAACGTCTGGGGAGAGCGTTTTTTCATAGCGCCGAACGCATTCGCAAATTACGCAACCTTCTTAGTGCGGTCCCTTGAAAACGCGTCTTTATCAGGCGCGATCTCCGAGCGTAGAACGGCCGTTGATTTATCTGCCGTTATGCCAATCCGCACTTTAGAACCTTTAATTTCAACGACGGCAATTTGCACTCCGTCTCCAATCTGAACGCATTCGCCCAATTTCCTGGACACCACAAGCATACTAATCTCCCTAAAAGCTTTTCAGCGTTGTAATCCTTCTCAACGCCGCGTCCTATGATCTATTATATCGATTCCATTACAACCGCTCGACGAACAGCGCTCGATCGCTACTGAATCGTCGAACCCTCGAGCGTCGTCTCGCGATAACGCTCGCCGGTCGGTCCATAAAAGAACACGCGATTATGCTCTTTTTCCCAAACGGCGCCAAATTCGACCGCGCGAGGTCCGTGCACGCAAAAGAGCATGCCGCGCAACTCGCCGTTCGACCGCGTAAGCGGCGCAAACGACATAGGAAACGCGTCCGACAACAAATCGTTGTCCGCACACAAACTCAAATACACGTAGTCTTTCAAATCTTCGATCGTTGCGATCGATTTCTTTTCGACTGTCGCCGTCATATTCACGTTCTTTAACTAGACTCTTAATTGCGAAATACCGCAATGCGAGTCGCGTTTTAGGGGGAATCCGAGGTCCTTCTCTCTAAAAGGAGAGAGGCTCTAGCTGGTTAAGCTACGAAACTTATCGTCCTCGAGCTTCAAAAATCTTTCCCGAAAAGAACGCTAAAAGACGCGCCTTCTAAAATGGCGCGCGTCTAGACAATACAAATGGTACAACCCGAAACCGACCCAACATTCTCAACGCGCGCGACGACGCAATTATCATTCGTCGACCGGAAGGCTGGAAGAGAGAATTTCGCATCCCGTTTCCGTTACCAATACGTCGTCCTCTATTCGGATTCCGCCCCAGCCTGGGAGATAGACGCCGGGCTCGACCGTCATGATCATATTCGCTTGCAGC
>CADCOO010000144.1 GCA_902803085.1 uncultured Planctomycetota bacterium | reverse complement strand
GCCGCTAATTCGTCGACGCGCGCGCGTAGCGCGTTTCCTTGCGCGACGTTTGGCGCGTCGACTTGCGGAAAGCGAAATTGTAGCGGCGCGCCCGGGGCGTCCGACGCGGGTCTCGCTCGGCCGAATTCGCAGACGGCGTCGAGTTCGCGTCCGAGCGCGGCGTATTCGTCTACGCCTGATGGCGCAACGTTTGCGCGGCGCCAGCGTCTCGCGACGATCTCGCCTTGCGCGTTCGCGTCTTTAACGCCGGTTAGCGCGGACGCCTTGATCGTAACGTAGGCGAAAAGATGCAAGTCGGCGAAATCGTCGAGTTCTAGCGCGCGAAACGGCGCAGGCGCGCGACGATCGTTTGCGTCTTGCCGGTCGTTGGAGACGGCGACCGGCGCGCCTCGTCCGAATCGGCGAAAGCCCTCGCCCGATTGCCCCGATTGAAAGAGCGAGCGCGGTAAGACAAAAGAGAAAACGCCTCCTTCTCGGAGTCGCCGATCGATCGTCGCGTAGACCATTAGTCCCGCGAGCCCCTTTTTTCCACCCCCCATTCGCGCGTCTTTCATACCGAGCGTAAAGAGACCGTAATCTTGCCAATATCTTTTGGTTGCGTCGCGATACTCTTTTGCGAGCTTATCCCATGCGATCCACGGCGGATTGCCGATAAGCAGGTCGAATCGCCGTTCGCAGCGCGGCGTTTGCGTCGGGTCGACCGGACGATCGCGTAGCGCGTCGGCGAGCGTGATCGGTAGAATAGGCGCGTTGGCGTCGAACGCTTCGCGCTCGCGCAGGAGTCGATCGATAGCGCGACGGCGTTCCGGTAGGTTGAGGTCGGCGAAGGCGGCGAATAGCAGATTGGCGCGCGCGACGAGCGCGGAGAGCGGGCTTAACTCAAAACCTTCGACGTAGTTGAACGTCTTTTCCGGTTGGACTCCTGACGTGCGAAGCGCGCGCAACGCCGCCGTTAGAAAGACTCCGGCGCCGCACGTAGGATCGAGCGCGGACGGCGGTTCCTCGCAGTTCGTTCGTTCTTGCCAGAGCGCCGTTGCGCGCGAATAGAGAAATCGCGCGAGGGGCGGGGGCGTGTAGAATTCTCCGAGCGCGCGGCGCAGCTCGGGCGCGAAAAAGAGAGCGTATAGTTCGCCAAAGGGATCGCGCGTTTGCGCGCGCTTTTGTAGTTCGACGAGGATATCGTCGTCGACGTCGATCCGGTCGCGCGCGTCGTTTGACCATGCGAAGACGGACGGCTCGAGGAGGCGTTCGGCGAGCGCGCGCTCGAGGTCGAAGAAGCGTTCCGTTAGCGCGACGACCGTCTGCGCGACATAGGTTTGCGCGAGAAAGAAGACGAGGTCGATCTGCGCGTCCGAATCGAGCGGCTGGAGCAGCTCGTTCGGGAGGAGCGCGCGCCATTTCGCGATCGGATCGGCGCGTAGCGCGCTGAACATGGGGCGCGAAGTCGAACGCCACAGTTCGCGCCATAACGCTAGCGACGGACCGAAACGCTCGTTAGACTTGTTCGCAAGCGCCGCTATTGCGCCGACGCTAGATTGCGCGCGCGTTGATTCGACTCCGAAGAGTCGTCGCCAGTTTCGGGCGTACTCCAAGGACGCGCGATCGCGAACGTTGCGCGGCGCGCTTGTATTTGCGGCATGAGGTTCGCTGGAACGACGTGGCGATTTAGACGTTGTGAATGACCTTTTTAACGACGCCCCAGACGGAAAAGTCCATGTCCTCGGTAACGCAAATAGGACGGAATTTGCGATTTTCAGGGCGCAGTTCAATGCGCGCGCCCGTTTTGAAGAGACGTTTGACCGTAAAGTCGCCGTTTACCGCCGCAACGACGACGTCGCCGTTCACCGGCTCCACGCTACGATCGACGATGAGAACGTCGTTTGGAAAGACTCCCGCGTCGCGCATCGATTCGCCCGTCGCCCTAATAAAGAAGGTCGACGCCGGATTCGGAATGAGAAATTCGCCCAGGTCGAGACTCTCGCAATTGGCGTCTTCCGCCGGCGAGGGAAAGCCCGCTTGGACGAGCGTGTCGTAAATAGGCACGACGTAGCCCTTGCGCGCAATGTAGGAATCGACTTGTTCCGCGAGTGAAATCGGCATTCGAACCGATTTAATCGGCTCGCCGTACTTTCCCGAGCCCTTGGGACGCCCGACTTTTCGTTTCGGCGTTTCGACTTTAGCTTCGCTCACGATCGCTTTATTCGCCGCGCTTGGATCGACGACCGTTAGCTTTTTAACGACCGGCTTACTACCTTTCGCGACAATTGATTTCGCTTTTGACTTCGATTTAACGCTCGCGCTCTTGCTTGCAGGCGTCGCTACGCCTTTCGGAGCCGTTTTTTTTACGATTACGCGCGTGTTTTTCTTCATTGACGGCGCTTTTGCCATAGTATTGCTCCCGCCTAAAGTGTTTTTTTATACGGCGTCTATTTCCAATTTCGACGCCAACTCTTCTACTTCGATTATCATTATACATAACCGTTTCGATTTTAAGAAGTGAGAAAAAATAAATTTTATGAAAATGTTTTGTAGAGCGTTTTTTCGGGAAAAAATCGGTCTTTGCGATTATTGGGGCGTTCGAAACTTGTTTTAATTACGGCGCGCGGGTAGAATAGAGGCGCGCGTTTGAGCAACTCGACGCAAATTCGCCGCGCTACGGTGAGCGGCGACGGATACTGGCATAACCCTTGACAAGGATATTTAACGATGACGCACGACGCTTCTCAACTTGGCATTGTCTGTCGACGCCGGCGCGTTTGCCTGGCGTTTTGGTTCCTGGCGACGCTCTCTTTCTTTTTAACCTCCGGAGGAATCGCGACCGCCGCGGCGCGAGAACCTATTCTCATCGCTGATTTCGAAGGCGAGAACTACGGAGAGTGGCGCGTAACCGGCGACGCTTTTGGCGAACGACCCGCGAGCGCGACCGTACCCGGCGGCATGGGACCTGTCTTCAACTACAAAGGTAAGAGCTTGGTCAATTCCTTCGCTTCCCCGAAACGCGACGATTCAACCGGAACGTTGGAGTCGCCCGAGTTCGTCGTTGAGCGTTCGAAGCTCGTCTTCTATATCGGCGGCGGCGCGTTCCCCGGCGCGACGGGAATCGATTTGATCATTGACGGCGAAACGGTCGCGAGCGCGACGGGGTTGTTTTCAACGCCCAATCGCGGTCACGAGGGGTTGGAGCGGCGCGTCTGGGACGTCTCAAAATACGAGGGACAAAAGGCGCGCATTTTGATCTACGACAAGAAAGCCGGCGGCAATTGGGGGCATATTAAACTTGACCACATTGTCCAGTGCGACGATCCCGCCGATATTTTTCCGATCAATACGCTCGCCTTCGCGCCCGCGCCCGAGGTTCGCGAATACGATCGCATGTTGTTCGGTCAATTCATCGAGCATTTTCATCGCCAGATCTACGGCGGCATATTCGAGCCCGGCTCTCCGCTTGCCGACGAGCGCGGGTATCGTCAAGACGTTTTAGACGCGCTGCGCGAGCTACGGATACCGATCGTGCGTTGGCCCGGCGGCTGTTTTGTTTCGGCGTACCATTGGCTAGACGGAGTCGGACCCGATCGCGAGCCGACGTACGACAAAGCGTGGCACGTAGAAGATCCGAACACGTTCGGCACGGCGGAGTACGTTCAATGGTGTCGCTTGATAGGCGCGGAGCCGTATATCTGCACGAACGCTGGGACGGGCACGCTGGAGGAGATGAGCGATTGGGTTGAATATTGCAATCTATCGATCGGCAAGTACGGACGCATGCGCCAACGTCACGGTTACGAGGAGCCGTTTAACGTTAAATACTGGAGTATTGGCAACGAGAACTGGGGCGGTCACGAAATGGGCGCGAAAACGGTCGCAGAATGGGGACCGCTCGTGCGGGAAGCGGCGAAGCTCATGCAGAACACGGACGCCAATATTGAGCTCTTCGCCGCCGCGTTGCCCTACGAAAACTGGACGATTCCTCTTTTGGAAACGGCGGGCCGGTATCTCGATTACGTCTCGATTCACGGGTATTGGGACTCTAGCCAGGCGGGACCGCCCGCGCCTTATCTCGATTGCATGATGCGAACGGGCGCGCCGGAGGCGGATATTCAGCGGACGATTAATATGCTCGACCGAACGGGCTATCGCGGTCGGGTTAAGATAGCGTTCGACGAGTGGAACCTTCGCGGCTGGCGTCATCCCGGAATTGGCGATCCGAAACACCTCGATATTCCCGCGCGCGCGGAAAACGACAATAACAAGACGTACACGATGGCGGACGCGGTCTTTGCCGCGTGTTTTCTGAACACGTGCCTGCGCCATTGCGACGACGTGAAGATAGCGTGCTTCTCGCCGATTGTCAACGCGCGCGGCGCGCTCTACGTTTATCCCGACGGAATCGTCAAAAGAACGACGTTCCACGTCTTTAAAATGTATTCTGATCTTCTCGAACGCAATTACGTCCCTCTTGAATTCAGTTCCGATCTCCTTGAGCACAACGGACGTTCGACGCCGCGCGCGGACGTCGTTCTGACGAGCGACGCTGAGCGCAAGCATTTCGTCGCCGCGCTGGTCAATAAGGATCCTGCGGAATCCGTCGCGGTCGCGTTGAAGTACGACGATAAGTCGGCGCGGGACGGCGCGATTGCGGCGACGGTTCTGCGCGGCGATTCGCCGGACGCCTATAACGACGTCGGAAGCGAGAATCGCGTCGCGCCGGAGGAAATTACCCTCGCGATTAAAGACGGCAAGGTCGTCGTTCCTCCTCACGCGGTTGCGATTATTTCCTTCGATCAATCCCTCTTTGTGTCTCAGGAGTAGGGCGCGTATGATTAAAACGACTTATTACGGCGCGTTATTTGGCGTTTTACTATTGGCGCTTGGCGTCGCGCCGTCGTCGGCAATCGGGGTCGACTCGAGCGTTGGACCGGCGCCGATTCTCTGGTACGATTTTGAAGACGTCGAGAACGGAATCGCGCGCGATCGTTCCGGCGCGGGTCGAGACGGGGCGCTTCATGGCGTCGGGGCGCAGATAGGCGTCGGCAAGACGGGCGCTGGGCTCGTTCTGAATGAAAACGCGTCGGACGGTTACGTAGAGATTCCATCGAACGCCGTTGCGCAACTTTCCGACGCGTCGGTTCTCCTCTGGACGCGACTGCCAAGTTTTACCGCGTACGGCCGCCTCTTTGATTTTGGCATGAACGAGCGCGCCAATATGTACCTTGCGCCGTCGACGACGGGGTCATACGCTGGTAAAATGCAATTTGCCATAACGACGGCCAGCACGCCGGGCGAGCAGCGCGTCTGCGTTCCGACGCAATTTCCGCTCGACGAGTGGATTCACGTCGCCGCCGTCCAGCGAGGCGCGAAATTGGAACTGTACCTTAACGGTCGCCTCGCCGCGTTTCAGTATGGCGCCGACCATAAGCTGGCGACGATTCTCGGCGAGGGCGCGCGATGCTATATCGGCAAGAGTCAGTATGCGCACGACGCGAATCTGCGCGGATCGCTCGACGATTTTCGCATATATGATCGCGCGCTCGAGCAAAGCGCCATCCTCGACGTTATGGCGGAGTCGTGTCCCGACGCGCGCGTTCTGTCAACGATTGAGGTTTCGACTCCCTTCGGCGTCGCGCCGACGCTTCCGCGCGCGATCGAATTGGAAGACGCGGACGGCGCGCGACGCGTTTCCGGAGTCGTGTGGGAAATTACGGACCAGACGGCGCAATCGAGCCGGGATTACGAATTGATTGGTCGAGCGGGCGCGCGGGAAAAGGCGCGCGCGAGGGTTAAAGTCGTGTCCGACTCCCTAACGCCGGGTTTCTCGATACGTTGCGACGGCGGCGCCGCATGGAACAATCTCCACGACGTTTACGGCGAATTTTGCGTCGCTAACGATACGGCGGAACCGGTCGATCTCAATTTTGTTATGGAGTTTTTCGACCGTTCAGGCGCGCAGCTAGGCGTAACGAACGAATCGGCGCGCGTCGAATCGGGAGGATTCCTGCGGCGCAAACTCGAGCGTATTTTGGACGACGCGATTTCTCCCCGGTCGACGACAGTTAAATTATGCGCGACCGACGCGAACGGCAAACCGCTTGCGAAGTCGTTCGTCTTTACCCCGAGGGGAATCAAGAGCGGCGATATGATCGCGGACTCGGACGTCGATCTCCTACCGGGTCTCTTCAAGACGATGCGAGACGACAACGAGGTTAATCTTCTTTCGCTTGATCTTGACCGTCTTTGCGCGTCTCACTTTATCGCGTCGGGCTTAGAGCCGAAAGCGGAGCGATACGGCGGCTGGGAGTCTTGGGATTCGAGCGGCTTTGGCGTTGGGCATTGGCTCTCTGCCGCGGCGCTCATGTATCAGAAGACGGGCAACCGCGAGTATCTGGACAAGATGAATTACGTCGTTTCAGAATTATCGCAGACGCAACGCGCGAGCGGCTTTCTCGGCGGTCTCGATGAAAAACGCGTAATAGCGAATATTTTTGATCGTCCGACCGATTTCGAAGCGAACGAGTATCAATTGGGCGGAATTTGGGACTGTTGGTACGGCGTGCAGAAGGTTTTTAAGGGTCTGATCGAAGTCCATCGTTCAACGGGGAACGAGCGAGCGCTTGAAATGGCGACGCGCTTCGTCCATTGGCTGAAAGGACAAACGGACAAGCTGACGTACGAAGAGACGCAACGCATGCTCTTTACGGAGCACGGCGGGGTCTCGGAATCGGCGTTGTGGCTTTATCAGATTACCGGCGACCCCGACGCGTTTGAAGTTGCGAAACGATTTTTGCGCGCCGATCTCCTCGAGCCGCTTGCGCTCGGCGAGGACAATTTGACGGGTCGGCACGTGAACGAGCACGTTCCCGAGGTTCAGAACGCGGCGACCTATTACGAATTCTCCGGCGACGAGAAGTATCGTCGCGCGGCGGAATTCTTCTGGGACGTTTGCCGCGATCGTCGCATGTACGCGAATTCCGGCATGGGAACGGCGGAGCATTATACCGCGCCCGACGTCGAGCCGTTGACGTCGACGAATACGGAGACCTGTTGCAACTTCAACATGATGAAGTTGACCGAAACGCTCTATACTTGGAATCACGACGTTAAATATATTGACTATCTGGAGGAGTCGCTCTTCAATTTAATTTATCCTTCGCAAGATCAGGATAATCACGCGGGGTATGGGAAATGCTACTTCGCGTCGTTCCTACCGGGCAGTTATCGCTTCTTCTCGACGCGCGACGACTCCTTCTGGTGCTGCTGTCTTGGCGGAATGGAGAATCCAGCGCGACTCGATAAAATGATCTACTACAAGGACGGCGATTCCTTCTATGTGAACCTCTTTATTCCGTCGAAGGCGACGTGGCGCGAGAAGGGCGTTTCCCTGAAACAAGAGACGAATTTCCCATATGAACCGCGCAGCGTCGTGACGATAACGGAGGGGGAAGCCGTCGGCGCGATTCGCGTGCGCGCTCCAGGATGGCTGGCGGCGCCGACGACGATTCGCGTGAACGGCGAAGTCGTCGACGTTGCGCCTGTCGACGGCTACGTTGAGATCGACCGAACGTGGCGTCAGGGGGACGAGATTGAGATTGAGACGCCAATGGCTCTCAATTCCTACGTATCGCGCGACGGACTGACCGCGTTTCGCTACGGTCCGATTCTGCTCGCGGCGGTTCTTGATCCCGTGCCCGACGAGGAACGATACTCGACGAATAATAACAAACTTGGCGCCTTTGCCGGTTTGCCTTCCCCGACGTTAAAGGTTGATTCTGACGATCCGAACGCTTTCGTCAAGCCCGTCGATTTAGCCCGGCTGACCTTTCAAATTGGTCCCGAAACAACCTCGGACGATTCGACGTTGACCTTTCGTCCTTTTTTCGAGCTCAATAGGAATCGCTATACGGTCTACTGGCGCGTCGAAACGAACTAGCGGAAATGAAAGTCGACAATAAAAAACGCGGCGCTTCTTAGAAACGCCGCGTTTTTTACGTGGGGAAAGGCGCGAGTAAGTTATCGCCAGTCGGAGCCTCTCATTGCGCCGACCTGCTTCGTCGACTCTTCGGCAAAGAGCGCGTACAGCGCGCCCGCTAGCGCTAGGAGCGCAACGACGGACGCGAATCCGAGACGTATCCAACGCTGCGTCTTAATCGACTCGTAGTTGTCGTAGAAGTTGTCGCTCATGTTGAGTTCACGCACGTAGTCGAAGAATAAAATGCTCTGGAAAGGCGGGAGACCGTCGATGAAACCGTCGTTCACCAGATAAGTCGTGCGCGCGGGATCGGAGAAGTCGGTCGAGAAGTAAAAGCCGTAGTCTTGCATTGTAATGGGGGTGGAGTCGCGCTTGATCATTCTTCCGTCCCCGAGGCTGTAGACTGTTTCTTTATAGAAAACGGCGGTTGGATCCGGAGTCTTAATATTCCTGCCGACGACGAAGAGACTGAGAATCAAGACGATCCCGCAGAAGCAGAAAAGTCCTCGCCTTTTCGCGGAGAGTTTCTTTTTGGGCGCGCTTGGCTCGGCGGACGAACCGTTGCCTGAGGCGTCGGCGGTCGCGTCTTTCTCCTCTAGCGTTTTTTCTTCAGCGTTTGCTTCGGTCGCTTCCCCCTCTTTTTCCTCGTCCCATTCTGGGAGTCGCTTCATTTTGAGCATCGTCGGGATCGACAAAACTGCGCCGCATTCGCATGTAATCGTTCCGCCAGCTTGTCGCGTCTCGACCGGATAGTAACGCCCGCAAGATTCGCACAACAGTTTATAGCGCATAGTATGACCTCGTATCCTCATGTCGCGGCGCCTGCTCTTTTTTACCCGCTTTTCGCGACCTCGCCTTGCCAAAGGTTCCGGTTTTTTCACGCGGATTTTCAAGAGTCAAACGCCGACAATCATTTTTTTTCAAAAATCGCCCTTGCTTTTCGGGGCAAGTGGAATAGACTCCTCTTTAAGTCGTATTGCGTCCGTATTCGGGGCAATCTTAAAAATTTCCTTTTTTTCCGCAACAGTGGCGCGATTAGCGCGTAATTACTTTAGACTCGCGCGCCTGCGGGTTTCGGCGCGTTTTTTGCTTGATCTATCTCGGACGAGCGTAGACCAAACCGACGCTCGCCCCGATTATACAAGAAAGAAACGATCAGCTGAAGCCCCCCGCAAGGAACCGGGATTCAGTTTAGAGACAATCAAACTTGGAACGCAAGCCTCATTATTCCTGGCAATCGGTGAGAACAGGCGGTCGAAAGCCGTTTGAATCGGCGCGTAAGGGAAAGCAAAAATAGTTGGACGGAAGCTGGAGAAATCGACATATCCGTTAAAGTTTTTGTCTTTTTTTGCTTTTCTTACCATAAAAGTTGTTCATTTGGCGTCAAAGGGATTAAACTTAGTATAAGCGCGCCGCGTTTGCTCTCCGAGCAAGAGGGCGCGCCGACGAAGAAACGCTAGTGAAGCGAGCGACGTAGCGCGCGGTTTACTGCGGCGCGCGGCGCATTGACTGCGCGGGTTATTCCGAGAAAGACAGTCGTTCGGAATAGTTGAACCGCGCCGGTTCTTTGCGCGCTCCGTTTTTCATTAACGCATTTGCTAGCGCGACGGCGCCTTTTTTGAGCGAATTGTCGCGCCTTTTCGTCGATTTATAAAGAGCCCTAGACGCCTGGACGGCGTTAGCGGTTTGCACGCATGTTCGACCCTTTGCGTCGAGCGAACTTATTTCGCGCGTTGCGCGTTGCGCGGCGCCGAGTTGTTGCGAAGAGCGATCTTCATGAATAGAGGAGTTTAGCTTTGTACGAAGACGACGACGTCAATGATGTTTCCACGATCGAGGACGATATTGATCAGTACTCGGATCAGGACGACTATGACTACATGACCGATTCCGACGAGGACTCGGGCGCGTCTCCACGTGAATTCGGCGACGAGTTTAACGATTCTAGTGATGAAGACGACAATTCACGTTTGCGAATCGACGACGACGACGTTGAGCCGACGGGCAACGACGATCCCGTGCGCCTATATCTTACGGAGATGGGCGGCATTCCTCTGTTGGAGCGTAAGCGCGAAGTGCAACTTGCGCGTGAAATCGAGCGAACGCGTCGTATTTTCCGCGCGAAGTTGCTGGAGTGCGACTACGTTCTGCAAATGGCGGTTCGCACGTTGCGTCGCGTTTATTCGAACGAATTGCCGTTCGACCGCACGTTGCAGACGAGCGAGTCCGACAGTAAGGAGAAGGAGCGTATTCAAAGACGCTTGCCGACGAACCTCGCGACCCTGACGGCGATCATGCGTCGTAATCGCGAAGACTACGATCTCGCGACAAATAAGCGCGCGTCCATGGAGGCGCGACTCCAAGCCTGGAAGAATTTGGGTCGCCGCCGCCGCCGCGCCGTTCGCCTGGTCGAAGAGCTCGGTCTGCGCAATCAGCGTATCGAAAACACGATCGAGACGCTCGACACGTATAGTCGAAGAGTCGACGAGCTTCGCGCGCGAATTAGGGAGCATCGCGAACAGGGCATGGATCCTTACGAGCGTTATCAGTGGATCATGGAGTACCGCAACATTCTCCAGACGACCCAGGAGACGCCGAAGAGCTTGCGCCGACGCGTCGCTGAAGTTAAGGACGTGTTTAAGAAGTATCAGAACGCGAAGAAGGGTCTTTCGGAAGGGAACCTCCGCCTCGTCGTATCGATAGCGAAGCGCTATCGCAATCGCGGTCTCACGTTCCTCGATCTGATTCAAGAGGGGAACGCGGGGCTTATGCGCGCGGTCGACAAGTTTGAATATCGCCGCGGCTTCAAGTTCTGCACGTACGCGACCTGGTGGATTCGCCAGGCGATCACGCGCGCGGTCGCGGATCAGAGTCGTACGATTCGCATTCCGGTTCATATGGTCGAAACGATGTCGAGAATGCGGAACGTAACGCGCGAGCTCACGCAGCGAGACGGACGCGAGCCGACGCTCGAAGAGACTGCCACCGCGTTGCGCTATTCCGCTGAGGAAACGCGTCGAATTATGCAGATGACGCGCTATCCGATCAGTCTCGACCGTCCCGTCGGCAATAGCGAGGACAGTCATTTCGGCGACCTCTTGCCCGATCGCGGCACGGAGAATCCCTCGGCGAACGCGAGCAACGAGGCGTTGCATCAGGCGATCTATCAGGCGCTCAAGACGTTGAGCTATCGCGAGCGCGAGATTATTAAGTTGCGTTACGGACTCGGCGACGGATATTGCTACACGCTTGAGGAAGTCGGTCAGATTTTCCGCGTAACGCGCGAACGTATTCGTCAGATTGAGGCGAAGGCTGTGCGCAAGCTGCAGCAGCCGAGTCGCAGTCAGATGTTGGTTGGTTTCACGGATTAGTTGAAATAGGTAAAATGCGAAGTCGTTCGGCGCGCGCACGCGCGTCGAACGCTCGCGCACGTTTTTCTTATCTTTCTCTGCGCGGAAACGAGGCGCGTTTCGGCGCATGGGCGCGTTATGACGGCGCGCTCGTCGGTAGTCCGGCGCGGTCGGTTTGCTCCGACTTTTGCCGGGCGTTTTGTCGGTTCGTCGAGGAGGAGCGTCGGCGAGTCGAGTTTGTTTTCGTCGGTAATCGCCGACCAAACAATAGGAGCTCTCTATGCGACTGTTTGGCGTTTTTTCTCATTTACCCATTGCGACGCTCACTCCCATTTTTTCCGCCGTTTTGAATGGTTAACGGCGAAAAAAAAGTCTCTTTTTGGTTTTTTCCGTCAGAAAAAGGACGGGAATTTATCTATTCGGGTAGTCGGAAGGAAAGAGCCCTCGGCGAGGGTCGCGAATAAAAGTATTCGATTTTTTGTTCGCAGAGGGAACTTTCACGGATCTGGCAAGTCCAAGACGAGAAGCAATAGAACGACAAGCAATTGATCGCCGTCCGACGGCGGCGCGACGTTGCGAGGCGATTAGTCGTCTCCGCGTCAATAGAAACTTCTTTCAAGCGACCTGCCAATTTTCAAAGGTTTAGCTAAGATGAGAAACTTAACGTTGGTTAGTTAATCGTAACGGGCGACGAGCGTTGAACGTCGTCGTCTTCTAGTCTCTTAAACGAATCGTATCGCGCGCGGCGGACGGACGCTCCGTCTGCGGTGGGGATATTTGCGCGCGTTCGCAACCTAGCGACGTATATTAACCATTCCTTTTCAGAGGACGCCTACATGAAATCATT
>CADCOO010000143.1 GCA_902803085.1 uncultured Planctomycetota bacterium | reverse complement strand
TTACTATCTCGGACGGCGGCGACGGCGTGGGTTTTGGCTAAATCCGCCGCTAACGCCGTTGGCGCTTGCCGCGCCTACCTTATATCCTTGCGCGTACCCTTGCGCCAACCCTTGCGCATGCCCCTCTTGGAAACCGTCGTTGTAGCCGAGATTATAGAGATCGTCCCCTTCGCCGCCGTTTTGTTCCGCAACCTCGTCCGGCTCTTCGCTCTCGCTAAACGCGTCTGCGTCATCCTGGTAGACTTCAAGCGCGTCGCGACCGCCAGGCGTTCTACTAATCGAGTCGACGTAATCTTCGTGCAGCCTGTCGCAGAATCCGAAGGACGCGTACCCGAGACTGCTCAAAGAGTCCGTAATCGCGACTTCGGCGAGGGAAACGCACTTATAGAACGCGCCTTCCTGAATTTCGCGCGTCGCGTCCGGCAGGTCCGCGACCGTAAGCGCGTAGCATTTTTCGAACGCAAACTTCTCGATCGTCTGGACGTCGCGCGGAACCTTGATCGAAGTTAGGGAAAAACACTCGGAAAACGCCGATTCGGGAATCGTCGTTAGCCGACTCGACAGCTTGACCTGACGCAACGCGTAGCATTTGGCAAACGCGCGCTCGCCCAATCGCGCGACTCGATTCGGGAGCGTTAGGGCGCCGAGCGCTAGACAGCCTTCAAAGGCGCGCGCGTCGATCTCCTCAAGCGAACTGGGAAGTTCTAGCTCGGCAAGCGCAACGCAACCCGTAAAGGCGCAACGGCGGATCGCGCGAAGTTGCGAAGGGAGCTTGATCCTGCACATATTCGCGCAACGATTGAAGGCGCCCGGCTCGATCTCTTCAACTCCGCGCAGGCGCGCCTCTTCAAGCGCCGTACAGTTGGAGAACGCGCCCGCGCCGATCGTCCTCGCCTCCGTCGCAAATAAGATCTCCGTAAGCGACCGACAGTTTTCAAACGCGCGCTCGCCTATTTCAGAGGGGCGACCGAGTTCGACATTCTTGAGCGCCGAGCAGTCAGCGAACGCCGCCGCCGAAATCGTCGCAAGATTGTCCCCGGGCGCGTCGATCGATCTCAGGCGACGGCAGCCGCTAAAGGCAGCCTCGCCGATCGACCGAACGCTCGCCGGCAACCGAATCGCGCCGATCGAAAGACAGTTCTCAAACGCCCGAGCGCCGACGCTTACAACCTTGTTCCCATTGATAACGTCCGGTATCGTCAACGGTCCGTCGAGTATCCCGTTCGAGATCTCGTGATATTTCGCAATTTCAACCGTCCCGTCCGGCAGTCTTCGGGGCGTGATTGTGTCTTCGTACGCCATGGTTGCGCGCCTCCTCTGAAGTGTCCTCCGCGCGCCGCGCGCGGGGGGGTAATGTCCGCTGTTGATTGTAAGGGCGGGAAAGAACGAGGTCAAGCGATTGCGTGTTTTTTGGCGCAATGGCGAGGAGAATACAATTCATTATAACGGTTTTAACGAACGCAACGTCGACAATCGCAAGAGAACGATTCTGGTCGACGCCCAAAAGGCTTTGAAATTCCGAAGAGTTCATTCTATCGCAGTTTAAGACTTAAGGTTGTCTTACCCATTTTAACATTCGCCCCAAAATGATATTTTTAAAAATATTTTCCGGATAAAACCTCCGCCGGCGCTCTGTAAGGGCGAAAAGAGTCAATTGCGGGACGCAATCCAAAGAAGGTCTTTGGCGTCGCGTCTTACGCTCCTGAACGGCGCGTCGACCTTTTCATTGCGAGTACGTCTGGAAAGTCGACGCGCGTAATTTAAGACAGAATATCGGAGGATATGTTATGAATATTAATCTTCGTTGGTACGACGCCCTCGTCGTTGTGGGGCTTATTGCCGCGTTCGGAGTCCTGGGCGCTTTTACGGCGGGCGAGGACGCTAAGTTGCCTTCTTGGCTTAACTACGTCATGATCGGAATTGCGGCGGGATATTTCGTCCCTCGTTTCCAGAATCAGAAGAAAGAATCAGACGAAACGACGAACCCGACAAATAGCAATAACGCGTTAAAGGTCGAACCCTTTAACGCGTTTCCCAACGGCTTGCCGCGCCGTTAAGCCAAAAAAGAAAATAGCGTCCAACTTTCTCCGATTGAACAAAGTTGAACGCTAGCAAACCAAAGACGACTTATCTTGAACGCGCGTTATAACGCGTTTTCTCGATTATCTTCGCACTTTTCCAGACGCTAGTCGATTATTTCGTCTAGCGTCTAATTTTATTTTGACTTCTCGCGCGCCTCTTGAATAGCGCTTTTTACGCCGCGCAGCAGTAGCCATAGAATCGCGAGCGCGGCGACGGCGCGCGCTAGAGACCATAACGTCTCGTAGCGCGAAGGCGCGACCGGCTCTTGCGGGATCGGGGCGATTGCTTCTTTGGTCTCGATTTCTTCGGCGGGCTCAGCGGCGGTGGAGTTGGTTTCCAAGCGCGCGACGGCGGCTATTAGCTCGCGCTGGGCGCCGACTAAACTCTGCGTCGTCTGGCGCAACGCCTCCAGCGTCTGCAATTCGCGATTCTGCCCGGCGCGGAGCTCGTCGAGGGTTTTGAGCACGTTGCGAACCTGGCCGATCGGAGTGTCGATTTCGAACTCTCGCGCTTCGACGACCGGCTCGCGGGCGGGCGCTATGGACGCGTTGGCCGCGCCGACGTTGGTCATTGCGACGGGATAGACGACGACGGCGGGCTTGCTCGCGGTTTTATCGCCTAGCGGTCTCGCGTCTTCGGC
>CADCOO010000142.1 GCA_902803085.1 uncultured Planctomycetota bacterium | reverse complement strand
GTTGATGAAGCAGCGCCTAAGGGAAGAGCGCGAGCAGAGCGAGCGCGAACATGAAGAAAGAATGAAGTTCGCAACCCAGCAGGAAGCGCAGCCCGCCGAAGAACCCGCTCCGGAAGCTCAGCCCGCTGAAGAACCCGCGCCGGAAGCTCAGCCCGCTGAAGAGCCCGCGCCGGAAGCTCAGCCCGCCGAAGAACCCGCGCCGGAAGCTCAGCCCGCCGAAGAACCCGCGCCGGAAGCTCAGCCCGCTGAAGAACCCACTCCTGAAGCTCAGTCCGCTGAAGAGCCCGCTCCTGAAGCTCAACCCGCCGAAGAGCCCGCGAAAGAATAGCGATTCCGCGTCGTTTTCTTTTGATAGCGCGGAATATAAAAGAGGAAAAAGAAATGAAGAGTACTCGTGCGTTTTGTAGCGCGCTTTTGATAGCGCTCGTCGCCGCTCTTGCAGGATGCGATCGGAACTCCTCGGTCGTATACGATCCCGACGCGACGTTGTCCGCGCCGAGCGTTCAGGAACCGGTCGTCGAAACGTCCGACGTCCAGACGGAATCGGGGACGGTCGTCGAGTCGCAGGAGAACGCGACGTTAATCTTTGACGCGACGAATACGCGCCTTGAAATCGACTCCTCGGAACGTCCGTTCGTCGGCTTTCTTACCGCCGAAGACAAGGATCGCGCGCGATCGCTCAAAGTAGTTCGCGGATCGGGACGCATAACGCAGTCGGGACTTCTCGCGTTCACGCTTTGCCGCGATCTTAAAGAGTTTTTGTGGAACGACGCGGTCGTCGATCGCGACGCTCAGACAAGTTTCATGGTTCTGGCGGGGCTAACTCGGCTCAATAAGGTTCGTTTAACCGGTTTGCAAACGGAAGACGGCGTTTTTCCGCAGGAGACGATATCCGCGCTTTCGCAGATACCTCATCTCGTCGAACTTGATCTGAGCGGTTCTAAGATAACGGCGAAGGATTTTCAAGGGATTCGTAGCTGGAGCGACCGGTTTCCAGCGCTGAAGCGCTTGAATTTCTATGGTTCGACGCTCGGGGACGCCGGGGTCAGAGCGATTGCGTCCCTTGCTTTTCGTTTAGAATCGCTGAACGTGGACGACGCGCAGATTACGAACGATTCTGCGGAAGCGCTGAAGCTCTTTACGAATTTGACCTTTCTCCACGTCGGTCGTTCGGAACTGGAAGATTCCGGCCTCGACAAACTGACGGTTCTCACGCGCCTTGAAAAGATTCACGTAACGCGTTCGCGCGTAACCGAAGAAGGCGCGGAACGTTTTCGCAAGGCTCTGCCGAACTGCGAAGTCGTTTCGCAACCGGAAAACTAAAAGTCACTAAGGAATTCTCGAACGCGGCGTTTTACGTCGCGTCGTATTTTCACGCCATTTTAATTAAGGACACGCTCATGACGCGATCTCGTCTTCTCGTTACGTTCGCCTCGACGCTTCTCTGCGCGCTCGCGACGCTTTCTTTTGGTCAAGATTCAGACGACGGCTTTAAGTCGATCTTTAACGGCAAGGATCTTACCGGCTGGTCGGGCGATCCTAATCTCTGGAGCGTCGAGAACGGCGCGATCGTCGGACAGACGAACGATACGGACAAAAAGATCACGCAGAACCAAGCGCTCTCCTATACGGAAGATCAGGAGATCGGCGATTTCTCGATTCGGTTCGACTATAAGATTAGCAATTGGGGCAACTCCGGACTCTACTATCGCGGCTGGTACCTTGATCCCGAAAAGCGCCGCATGGGCGGTTATCAAGGCGATTTCGACGGCTCCGCGACTTACAGCGGCATTATGTACGGCGAAGCGTTCCGCGGTATTCTCGCAAATTTGGGAACGGTCAGTCGCGTCAACGGCAAGGGCGAGATTCAGGAAATTGAGCGCTTCGCTACTCCGGAAGAGATTCGCGCCAACGTCAAGATCGAAGATTGGAACCACTACGAAATCACGGCTCGCGGCTTTGTCTTCGTCCATAAGATCAACGGCAAAGTAACGAGCGTCTTCGTCGACGAGGATTCCGACGACGTTCGCCGCAAGAGCGGCGTTCTCGGCTGGCAGCTGCACGTTGGAGACGGCGGAATGCGCGTTGAAATCAAAAATATCGAACTCAAGAAACTGTAATCGACTAGACGAGACGTTCGAAACGCAATGAAAAAAATTCGGTTGGGAACGCGTCCGAGCGCGCTCGCAATGTGGCAGGCGAACTGGACCCGCGACGCGCTCGTCGCGTTAGGAATCGACGTCGAAATCGTTAAGATTACGACGACCGGCGACGTTAATCGTAGCGACGCGATCGTAAATCTCGGCGCGCAGGGCGTCTTTACCAAAGAGATTCAAAAGGCGTTGCTGCTTGGAGAAATCGACGTCGCCGCGCATAGCTTAAAGGATCTGCCCGTCGAGACGACCCCGGGGCTCGTTCTCGCCGCCGTGCCGGAACGCGGCGATTATCGCGACGTCTTCGTCTCGAATCGCTACGCGTCGATTCAAGATCTGCCGCCCGGCGCCGTCGTCGGTACGAGTAGTATGCGGCGTCAGAGCATGGCGCTGCGACTCTGCGCGAAACTTTGGCCGGGCGAAGCGCCTTGGGAGATCAAAAGCGCGCGCGGCAACGTTGAAACCCGTTTGCGCAAACTCGACGAAGGGGAATACGACGCCGTTATTCTCGCAAGCGCCGGTCTGACGCGTCTGGAACTCAACGAGCGCGCGCGACAGTATTTGGAACGACCCGATTTTCTGCCCGCCGTCGGACAGGGCGCGCTTGGTCTGGAAACGCGCGAGGACGACGCGGAAACGCGCGAGCAAGTCGCCCGACTGCTCCATGAACCGACTTATCTCGCCGTAACGGCGGAACGCGCGTTTCTTGGAAGACTGCAGGGCGGCTGCATTGCGCCGATCGGCGCGTTGGGAACCGTCGTAACGGCAGAAGGAGTCGGGGACGCGCTTGTTCTCGAGGCGGAGGCGCTCTCGTTTGACGGCGCGCGCTCTTTCTCTGGACAGTCGTTGCAGGTTTTCCCTACGGGCGAAGGCGGCGCGCAACTGCCTCTGGAAACGAAGAAGGCGCTCGCCGAACTGCTCGGACGCTCGGCGGCGGAGAATCTGCTCGATCAGGGCGCCAAAGATCTCGTCGACGAAATCAAACGCTTTCGGGAAGAACGCGCCCTTAAACGCAATTCATAATCGACGCGCGCGGGGATTTGGTTCGCGCCGCGCGTCGTTTTTTATTAACCTTTTGACAATAAGCCAAGAAAGAAGACGTATAAAATGCTTTCCATGACGCCTGCGGAGAAAAAAGCGATCGACACAATGCGCGCACTAGCTATGGACGCCGTGCAAAAGGCGAAAAGCGGACACCCAGGCGCGCCGATCGCGCTCGCTCCCGTCGCCTACGTGCTGTACAACGAACGAATGAAATACGCGCCGAACGCTCCGAACTGGCCAGCGCGCGACCGATTCGTACTCTCCAACGGACACGCGTCCACGTTGCTCTATACGACCTTGCACGTCGCCAACGTTCAGGAGAACGGCAAACGCGCCGTTACCCTCGACGACCTCAAGAGCTTTCGACAACTCGGGTCGAAATGCGCGGGACACCCTGAATATCGCCGAATTCCCGGGATCGAAACGACGACCGGTCCCCTCGGCGCCGGCGTTGCGACGAGCGTCGGTTTCGCCATGGCGAACAACTGGCTCGCCGCGCGATACAATAAGCCCGGTTTCGAGCTCTTCGATTCGAAAGTCTACGCGCTCTGCGGCGACGGTTGCATGATGGAGGGGCTCTCCTCCGAAGCGGCGTCCCTCGCCGGTTGCCTCAAGCTCTCGAATCTCTGCTGGATCTACGATCAGAACCACATTACGATCGAAGGGGATACTGATCTGGCGTTTACCGAGTCCGTACAAAAGCGTTTCGAAGCCTACGGCTGGAACGTCGCGCTCGTCGACGACGTCAACGATTTGCCAGCGTTGCGCCGCGCGCTCGACGTCTTCGACGCGACGAACGATCGACCGACTTTGATTATCGCCAAGAGTCGCATCGCCTACGGCGCGCCCACGAAAGAGGGAAAAGAAAGCTCGCACGGCGCGCCGCTCGGCGAAGAGGAAATTCGCGGCGCCAAGCAATTCTACGGACTCGATCCCGACGCGCAATTTGCGTGCGATCCCGACGTCTATGCGACCTTCGACGACAATCTCGGTAAGCGCGGCGCGAAACTTCTCGAAGACTGGAACGCGCTCTTCGCTCAATACCGCGAAAAGTATCCGCAAGAGGCGAAAGAGCTCGACGCTATCTTTAACGGCGAACTGCCCGAAGGGTGGGACGCGCCCCTTGAACCGTTCCCAGCGGACGAAAAGGGCATGGCGAGCCGCGCGTCTAGCGGCAAGGTTCTCAATCAACTCGCAGCGGGCGTTCCGTGGCTAGTCGGCGGCTCGGCGGACCTTGCGCCGTCGAACAATACCTTCTTGAAGGACGAAAGCTACGGCGAGTTTGGACCGGGTCGCGCTGGTCGCAATATTCACTTCGGCGTGCGCGAGAACGCAATGGGCGCGATTACGAACGGTCTGGTTCTCTCCGGATTGCGCGGCTACTGCGCGACCTTCTTCGTCTTCGCGGACTTCCTGCGTCCGATGATTCGCCTCGCGGCGCTTATGGAGATTCCGACAATGTTCGTCTTCACTCACGACTCGATTGGAGTCGGCGAAGACGGACCGACGCATCAGCCGGTCGAGCATCTTGCGTCGCTCCGCGCGATCCCGAATCTCGCGGTCTTTCGTCCCGCGGACGCGAATGAAGTTTCGTACGCGTATCGCGCGGCGATGGAACTTACGCGCACGCCGTCGGTTCTCGTTTTTACGCGTCAGAATCTTCCGACGGTCGATCGCGCGCGTTACGCGTCTGCGGAGGGCGTCAAGCGCGGCGCGTACGTGCTCGCCGATTGCGAGGGCGCGCCGGACGTAACGCTCATTGCGACGGGCAGCGAAGTCTCGCTCGCGTTGCAGGCAAGCGCGTCGCTCGCGGAACGCGGCGTTAAGGCGCGCGTCGTTAGCGCGCCGTGTTTTGAGCTTTTTGCGCAGCAGTCCCAAGAGTACAAGGATTCGGTGATTCCGCCCAACGTTAAGGCGCGGGTTGGAATCGAACTTGGCGTCGAGCAGGGTTGGGGGCGTATTCTCGGAGACGCCGGACTCTTCCTCGGCATGACGAGTTTTGGCGATTCCGCGCCTGCGGCGAAGCTCATGGAACATTTCGGCATAACGGTCGATCACGTTGTCGAATTGGCGCTCGAATCGATTGAAAAAGCGAAGCGCTAGTTTGCTTGTCGATTATTAAAAAAGAACGGCGTCGCTGGGCATTCGAGTCCCGGCGGCGCTTTTTTCTTGAGTAAAATAGCTCTAAAAACGTCGTTATTACCGAATTTTATCGGCAAGGAAGCTTTTTTTCCATATTTTTTTGTCGAGTATTTAGGTTGATTTAGCTAAAATAGGCAAAATAGCAAAAATGAAAAGAACTAGCGATATATAAAAAGTAGACTTTTTAAAATCGTTTACGATGTTTGAGTAGTTTCTAGAATGAATTGACGACGACGCTAACCGTAGATTAATTGTTAAATGTAACGTCATATATAGAATTGGCGTGTTAGCATGTGTAAAATAGATAAAATGCAGTGAGTATAGAAGATAAATGACGTGCGTTGAGTTGTTAGTTTGCGAACTTATAACAGTTTGCTATTTCTGTATATAAGAGAGGGAGACGCCAAATTTTATTGGTTG
>CADCOO010000141.1 GCA_902803085.1 uncultured Planctomycetota bacterium | reverse complement strand
CCTCTTCAACTATGTCGGGCGCGATGTACTCATAAAACGGGTATTGTTCCATCTTCTCCTCCAGATTACCAGAATCAATCAGCGCGCGAACGTCCTCTTTGGCAAGCTGGACGCGCAAACTGCGCGCGTGTTCTTTATAAAAATGCAATAATTGGCGCACAAGGGACTTGTCGTCGGGCGTCCATCTGCGTTTGAGGCGCGCGAGCGGCAGTAGCGCCTTGGGCGCGTATTCGACGAGCTCCGTTTTGTCGCGTAACGTCATGACCCCGAATATGGTTTCGAGTTCCGGCGCCTTCGGAAGCGCGCCCGTAAGACGTAGACTCGTCATATTGACAACTTTGATGGGAAGGATCATTTCGAATTCGTCAAAGCCTTCCGCAATGCGAAAGTAATCGCTCCAGTTTAACGCGCCAAAGGTTTCGTCCGGCCCAGTATAGATAACAACCGGGATAGGGTGAGGACTGGGAAGCCCTGGGTTTTCCGTCGGTTTATTCGCCTCATGCCGACAAAATTCCGCAACGTAGGTCGCCATCTGCGCGATCGTCGATTTGTTTTCTCTCGGCGAACTCTGACCTTTATGCTCCAAAATGATCACGACTTTAAGGACGCCCCCGGAAGAACTTCGCGTTGGGATCGTATAGATCAAGTCGGCAATCCGCCTCTTGAGCGTCTCGCTGTAAAAATCGTTCGGCTCGACGATAAGCCCTTTAAGATCCAGATACTTGACCTTATCCGGAAAGAGCGCCTTTACCAACTTAATCGCAAGTTTCTTACGAGCAAACGCCGCATGAAACATTTCGTCGCTCGGAGTCCGAACGGAGTCCTTCTGCTTTGACTCGTCAGACGGATTCCCTTCAGACGCCGCTTCGGTTGAATCCCCGACGGCGCCGCTCATCGACGTTGCGGAACGACCGTCGTGCGAACGCCGTACCGTCGAACTGCGCGTTTCTGCTTTCTTATCTTGAGGCTGTTTTGCCATTCTTACGTTCCTTTAATCCCTGCGCGCAAGCGCGCGCAACTATGCCGCCCCTAATTATACCCAAACGCGCCGGAAAAGCAAAGCGTCATATCCAAAGACGACTCGCGCCTATTGGCGGATTCGCAATGGGCGTCGTCAAATCAGATTTCTGCGGTATAATTGAGCGCGAAGACGTTCGAGACGATTCTGCCGCGCCGTATCGAGGCGCGTCAAAGTCGATCGCGCGAACGTCGTATGCGCAAGAGAACGTTAATTAACACAAAGGAGACTCCCATGTCCACTCAACCGACGGAATATTCCCCGCGCGCATTGCGGGCTAAAGAACTCTTTGAATCGGGCTACAACTGCTGCCAATCGGTGCTGATCGCCTTTGAGGACCTAACGGGTCTCGATCGCGCGACGTCGGCGAAGGTCGCGTCTTCCTTTGGGGGCGGGATCGGGCGCTTGCGCGAGGTCTGCGGGACGTTTTCCGGTCTGTGCATGGCGCTCGGCATGATCAACGGGTACGAAGATCCAAAGGATTCGACGGGGAAGGCGGAGCAGTATAAGAAGATTCAGGCGCTCGCGCAGACTTTTAAAGAAGGGAACGGCTCGATTATCTGTCGCGAACTCCTCGGCCTGCAGGAGCAGAAGTCCGACCCGACGCCGGCGGCGCGCACGAGCGAATACTATCGCAAACGGCCGTGCGCGGAGCTGTGCGCGTACGCGACGCAAATCCTCGAAGACGCGCTCGCGCAAGGCGCTAATTAACGGCGGCGTCGCCCCTACTCGACCGCGACCGCGAGTTAAAAACGCCGCCGCTCTCCCTTGCGGAGAACGACGGCGATTATTTCGCTGCTCGTCGAAAGGAAGGACTACTTGCCGCAACTGTCGCACGTATCGCGGCTCTCGCAACTCTCGCACGCGCAAGATTCGCCGCAACTTTCGCAATTCCCGTCGCACGACCCGCTCTTGCACGTTTCGTCCGCTAGTTTAATCGCTTCGCAACGTTTCGAGATATACTCGAACGCTTCGTCCATAACGGGGGACGGAACCTTTTCGATCGTTCCGGCGTCGCACGCCGCCGCGATCGCGGGGTCGATCGGGAGGCGAAAGACTTTCTCAATTCCGTACTTCTTAGCGAGCTCGTCGAGCTTGCTCTTACCGAAGATATCGAGCTCCTCGCCGCAATGCGGGCACTTGTAATACGCCATATTCTCGACGAGTCCGAGAACGGGAATCTTCATCATTTCCGCCATCTTAATCGCCTTCTCGACGATGAGCGAGACAAGATCCTGCGGGGTCGCCACAACGACGATTCCCTTAACCGGCAGCGACTGAAAGACGGTGAGCGGCACGTCGCCCGTTCCCGGCGGCATATCGACGAACATGAAGTCGACGTCGGTCCAGATCACTTCCGACCACAGCTGCTTAACGGCGCCCGCCAGAACGGGTCCGCGCCAGATTACCGGCTGCGACGGGTCTTCCATGAGCAAATTAATGGAAACGGCGGAAATCCCCGTCGACGTCTTGACAGGAAAGCACCCGAACTGATTCCCCTGCATTCGCTCCGTTAGTCCGAACGCCTTCGGAATCGACGGGCCCGTTATATCGGCGTCGAGCGCGGCGGTCTCGTACCCGCGACGCTGAGACGCGCACGCCAGTAGCGCGGTAACCAGCGACTTGCCGACCCCGCCCTTGCCGCTCACGATTCCAACTACGTTCTCAATCCGACTCATCTCATGCGGCGCAACCCGAAAGGACTCGGGCGACTTGCGCGACGAACAGCTCTCGCCGCAAGATCCGCAATCATGCGAACACTCGCTCATAGAATTACCCTCGATAAAAAGTGAACGCGTCGCGCAGGACGACGCGCGTAAAGGAGGCGACGCTGTATCTCGGCGCGTCGTCGTTGTATTCTCTTAAAAGGTCTCGGCAAACCGACGTATCTCGGCGATCAATCTGCGCGCGACGTCGATCTTCGCGCCGGCGAGTTTCGCAATCGTCTCGCCGGTCGGGTCGAGTATCTCGACGTTCGAAGTCGCGCCGTTTATCGAAGTCGGATCGTTCACAACGATCATGTCGCAATGCTTGCGTTGCAACTTCTGGAGCGCGCGAACGTGATGGTCCGAGGTCTCGAGCGCAAAGGCGACGAGCCACTGACGACCGAGCGGATCGTCGGCGTCGCGCTTCATTTTACCGAGCGCCTCCATAACGTCGGGCGTCTCGCGCAACCGTAGCAGAAGTTCGCCCTGCGCGTCCGGCGTGCGAATGAAATCTTCCTTCGACATCTTCTCGGTCAGCCGCGTGATCGAACGATAATCGCAGGGCGCCGCCGCGCCAATCGCGCCCTCGCACTCCGCGAACGCCTCCATCGCCGCAACGTGCATTTCCGACGTCGAAACGACCTTTCTGACGTCGGCGTCCGACGGATACGTCACCTCGACCGGGCCGGTAACGACTATGACGTCGTACCCGGCCTCCAGCGCCGCTTCCGCAAGCGCCGCGCCCATGCGACCGCTCGACGCGTTCGTGAGGTACCGGATCGGATCGAGGTACTCGCGCGTCGGTCCCGACGTTACTAATATCTTCGACATTTCGACGTTATCTTACCATTATGCCCGCGCTCGCCTCGACGCTGGCCGCGACTGCGAACGCGCAAAGTTACCGCAATCCAATATACTTCTTTACCGCAACGCGTCAACCCCCGGCGCGCAGCGACGACCCGCGCGCGTCCCCGACTTGATTTTCTATGAAGAACGCCTACAATAAGACGCAAGGCGCCGTAAGTTAGCGCCCTTCACCACCCGTTAATCGTTCAAGAGCGCAACGCAACGCTCGGGAGGATCAGATCCTATGGCACGCTTTTCGACAATCTTCGTCTCGCTCGCCGTCCTGGCGCTTTTCGCGACGCGGTCGAACTCAACCTTCGCGCAAGACGAAACGATCCTCATCTACGATTCCAACGTCAACTCGTCCCGCTTTACGCCTAAACAGGACGACGAATCAAAGATTCGACCCGTTCTCTTTCTCTCCGACGTAGAAGAAGGACGCGAACTCGACGACGACGAATTCGAACTCGTTCCCGCCCAGAAAACCGCGCCGACCGTTCTCCTCGACATGCGGCACGCGCACGACTTCTCCGACTATCCGTTAACCGGCGACGACCGATTCTATCACCGCATTTACTCCTTTAATAAGGCGTTCGGCTATCTCCGCGCGCAGGGCGTGCGCGTTAAGAAATACGAGTCGAACGAGCCGATCAGTCTGGAAACGCTCAAAGGCTGCCAGGCGCTCTTTCTGAATCTACCGTCCGGCGACAAGGCGCCCTTTCTCGTCTCCGAGATTCTCGCAATTAAGCGTTTTATCGACGAGGGTGGATCCGCCTTCTTTATCGTCGACCACACCAACTGCTACTTCCATCAGTCGCGCCTGACCCCGCTCTTTCACGAGCTCGAAATCGCGCCGCAGTTCTACGGAGTCTGCGACCTCGAGCGGCGACTAGGAGACGGCAGAGGCTGGCTCTACTTCGACGATTTCGAGAAACACGAAATAACGCGCGGTCTGCGCGAAATTGCGTTCCAAACCGGCGGCGGGGTCGATCCGAAGAACGCGGTCGCATGGTCGAGCGCGACGTCGTGGCAGGACGCGCCCGACATGCCGATCTACGGCGAAGCGGACCTCGCGTATTTCGGCAATTTCACGCGCGATCAGAACGAGCGTCAAGGAGCGTCCGGGGTCGTTCTCGCAAAGAAATTCGGACGCGGCAGAATCGTCGTCGTCGGAGATCAGAATATCTTTTCCGCCTTCTTTCTCCAGTACCTGGACGCGTACCGACTGTGGATTAACGCGTTCGCCTGGCTCCTCGATCGGCCGGACCTGGCTAGCGTCGAAAGCTACGCCGAGTACGCGCAACTTGGCGACGTCGTCCTATGCTGGGAAGACCTGCGTCCCAACGCGAAACGGTTCGGCGATCCCGACGAGTCCGGATACTACAATATCTACGCCGTCCTCTGTCGACGTTACAACCCCTTCTGCCTAGCGCACAAAGAGACGGAAGCGCGCGGCAAACTCGCCATGATAATCGGAGGCGCGGAAGATTACCAAGAGGAAGGTTTCGAGTTCGCGTACGACCAACTCGCAAGCGGCGGCGCGCTCCTCGTTCTCGATCCTCCGAACGACGTCTGGTCGCGTCCAGACACGGAACTCGTCGCGCTCCTCGAGCGCCTGGAGGCGAACGGAATCCACAACGATCGCCACGCGAACGACGGCGCCGCTACGAGTCCAAATGCGGACGACGGGTCGCAATACGTCGAAAGAATCGCGCTCTCCAACGGCGGACGCATCGCGCTCGTGCGAGGACGCGATTCCTACGACAACGCGAACGTTCCAAAGCCGGAAGAAAGACTGCTTCTCATTCATCAAGAGACGATCGACGCGCTATTACGGGAAATTGATCGTCTTCTTCACGGCGCGGAAGAAGACGGCGCGCGTTAGTAGTCGTTAATTAGAAATCGGCAGACCGTCGCTCTCGAGTTCGGCGCCGGTCGTCGCGGTTCCCACTTCGCCCGCGTCGTAATGCGGATAGAGTATCTGTTCCGTAATGAACGGCATGACGTCAAGATTCGATTCCAATTGCGGCGTAACGACGTTCTGACTGTATCGGCGCACAACGCTTGTCGCGACCGTCATATAGACTTCCTCAACGACGCGATAGAGCAATGGGAAAACAATGCATACGGCGATGAGAACGCCGACGATCGTCGAAATCGCCGCGTCGGAGAATCGTCCGACCTGTTCCTTATCTTCGGGACGACGCCGCGTCTCGCGCGCCGCCTCTTCGCGTTCCAGATCTTGCGGGAAATACGAGCGAAGCAGCGAGATCGTCGCGCGACCGACGAGCACGGGCGGCTCCGTAATTACGTACAGAATTTTCATCAGGATTCCCGCAGGCAGACCGGACGCCTTCGCCTTCGAACGCGCGCTTCCGTCGTCGACCTCTTCCCAGTAGTATTCGTCGAGATCGATCGCCGTCAGTTCGCGCCCGAGAAGTTCGGCGAGCCGTTTGTCTTCCGCGCTCAACGTCGTGCCGATCGCCTCGCGATCCTCGGCGTCGAGTTCGGCGGCGAAGTATGCGCCGGAACGTTGAGGTAGAATACGGGCGCTCTGCCCGATCGCGGCGGTAATCGCGTCGACCGTCTCCTGCGACGCGGTCGCAAAACGCGGTCGAACGCCCGACGACGCGCTCGCAATCGGCGCCAAGGTCGGCGCGCCCAGTTCTTCAAAGGGATAGAGAATCGCCGACTCGGCGACGCGCGTCTGACCCTGCGCGTATTCGACCGGCGCGATCAAATAGGGACCGACCCCGGAAGAAGGAACGGTCGCAAGCGCGAGCGCGCTCGGCGCGCGGACAGGAACGCGAACAGGCTCGCTCGTATCGTGAACGCCGGACGCAAATTGCAGAACGTCGCTCGCGGTCGGCGCCAGCGAGAAGGACTCGGCGCGCGACGCGCGCTTCGCGCGCAGCGAGAGCGCCGAATGGTCGACGATCGGCGCGGTCGTTTCGGTCCACAGGCGCTCGCGCTCGAGGCGATCGCGCAATCTGGCGTCGAGCGTCGCGAAATATTCCGGACGCAATTGCGAGGCGACGTACTGCGCGCTCGCTAAAGTCGGAAAAGAGTCGACCAGAGAGTAACTTGCTTTTTCACGCGAGAAGATCGAGCGCGCGGGTCGATTTGCGCGCCGCGCGGCTTTGCGTCGGCGTTCGCGTTCTTCGTCCGACAAGACGGTCGCGCGTTTAAAGACAAACTGAGAGTCGTCGCGCCGTTGTGGAATTTCGACGAACTTCGGTATGAACTCGAATCTGCGCGCGCGCCGTTTGCGAGCGGCGGGTCGCGCGCCGTTTTCAGAGAGAGCGTTTAGCGGCGATCCGGCGGCTTTCGCGTCTTCGTTCGCCGCGATAACGAGATCGAGGCGCGACCGTATCGCGTCCTCTAGAGGTTGGTTCCGTTCAGACTCGACCCCGCGTTTGACAAGCTCGTCGCGCGCCGCGTCGACAAGCTGAGACAATTCGGGCGTCTCGAGAACGCGTCTTTCAAACGTCTCGACCTCGCTCCGACTCATGCGTCCCAGGACGTAGTCGACTATTTTTTCTCGATCTGCCCGTACTGCTTGTGCCATTCTCGCCGCCTTGCGAACGAATCTCCTTCGAACCACCGCGCGGGTCGCGCGTAACGCGACCGTAGCGTTCCAATTGGCGCGGGCTCAAGGAGCCGTCGTATCCGGGCGTCCGTGCGTCGCGAGCTTAATAAGCGTTCTCAATGCGCTCGATGAAATAGAGCGCGCATTCGCTCGTCTCGCCCAGACGTCCGGTTAGGAGCGTGGCGCTCAGCAGTTCCAGCGCGCGTTTCATACGGCGCGAAACGGTCGCGACGGCTATGTCGAGAGCGGACGCGACGGCGCCGAACGACATGCCCTGGAAGAAGACCATTTGCACGACGTCGCGATATCGCGCGGGCAAATTATTAGCCGCGTCGCGCACGCGCCGCGCCGTGTCGGCGTTCTCCACTTCGGAAGAGGGATCGAGTTTGGGACTCCTGACGGTATCAGCCCAGGCGTCGCTTTGATCCTCCGAGTTCAGAGGCGCGTCGAGCGACGTCATGGCGAGCTTGCGTCCCTTCGTTCTCCGAAAGAGGTCGATCGTTTGCGTGACCGCAATGCGAAAGACCCAAGCTCGAAGCCGACGCGAGGAATCGAACTGAAAACGCTTCTCCCACACGCGCGTGAACGTCGCCTGGATCGCCTCTTCGGTTTCCATCGCGTTAAGCCCGTAGCGATTGTGCAAAAATCGCGACAGCTCAGGACGGTACCGACGGACGAGCTCGTCGAAATAACGCGTACTGCCGAACGTACGATACTCAACCATGAGTTCCTCGTCGCTCAACGAACGCAAATCCACACAAGACCCGACGCCTTCAAACATGGCATTCACCTTTATTCTGCTGGCGCTCGGACGGTTCGTCGCCGCGCGCTCGGCTCCCCTATTGCGGAGCGCCGCGCGCGACGCGAGACCGCGCCGTCGCTAGTATACAAATGATTGGGCGGTTAGAAAAAGATCAATTTTGGATTTTTCTCGTGAAAAGTCCGAACTTTTCCTATTCGTCCACGACCCTTCGGCGCGCCGCTCGTTCCATTGAGCGTCGATCGCCGCCGTCATGCCAACGCTCCGACCGCGTCGGAGCGCCTCGTTTGTCGCGCCGCCGTTACGTCGTTGGGGGGAAATCGACGTTGAGCGCGGCGCTCGTTCCCAGGCAGAATCTTCCATACAGGTTGCCGCCGAGCGCGTTGGTCGCGCCGACGGCGTTGCATAATAAGTACGCGCTTTGACGCCGAATCTTACAAAAAAATTTCCTTTTGAGACATTTTTCGCTCAAGTTTTGGCGAATTGTTTTTTTGGCGTATCGATAGATTTTCACCAATCGTTTCAGTTTAACAAAACCGAGAGCCAAACGGTTCGCCGTCCTTCCCACACTCGCCAAACTTCGCGTCTTCCACAAACTATGCAATAAGAAAAAACAAAAACCCGCCAAACT
>CADCOO010000140.1 GCA_902803085.1 uncultured Planctomycetota bacterium | reverse complement strand
GAACGTCTCGGCGATCTCGACTCCGAAGTACCGTATTTTCGACTACGATCAAAACGGCACGATTAATATGAACGATTTCTCGTACCTAGCGCAGGCGCTTGGCTTGAGCGCGAAGAGCGGTCTCGATTCGATCTATTCCGGCGATCCGTCGACGTCGTCTAGTTCTGCGGTTCTCGACGATTATTTCGCCGCCGCCGTTCTCGAGGACGAACTCGACGACTCGTACGTCGCCGCCGTTGCGAAAGACGTTGCGACGATCGAGGATCAGCCGATTGAGAAAGTCGGCGTGCGCGCCGCGCTCTCATACTATGCGCAGCCGCAAAATGACGAGGACGAGGACGACGACGCGTTTGCTATTCTTCACTCGTTGCTAGACGCGGATCTTTAAGTCCGCGACGACGCTAAAACTCAATCAATAGAAAGGGAGCGCCGGAGATTATTCGTCTCGGCGCTCCCTATTTCAATTCGTCTTAATGCGCTTGCAAACGGGAAAGCTATTCGTCGACAGACTCGCTTGCGTTCGATTCGTCTGAACTGCTCGTTTCTTGAGCTCCCTCTATTGAAAAGCTTTCGAGCGGGGTTGGATTTTTCTCCATAAAGATGCAAGTGCCCTTGTCGTTAAACCAGACTTTCGTCATGCTGTTCCGAATGAGAAAGACGCCGCGTCCGGACGGTTTGTCAAGATTGGCTTCGTCGGTCGGATCCGGCAACGCCCAGTGAGGGAATCCTTCCCCTTCGTCTTGGATCTTAACAAGGATGCGCGCGTCGTCGAGCTCGACGTCCATATGAACGAACTTGTTCGGATCATGCTTATTGCCGTGCTCGATCGCGTTGGCGATCCCCTCTTCAAGGGCGAGCTGCACCTGAAAGAGATCGACGGGCGACCATCCTCGCGTCTCTAATTCATGGAGCGTCGCTTCGACAAGCGACTCCCCCTGTCCCGAAACGCTCGGAAAGGTTTCATGCGCGCTCCAGACGTCGCTCGAGCCGTCAAGCGCGTTTTCAAACGCGCCGCCGTTTGCGTCGCTCGGGAGTCCGAACAAACATATCGGTTGGGTCTTGATGTTGAGCATTATAAAACGCCTGTGGACTTGAGCGTTAGATTACGGCGCGCGAAATAGAACGCCGAACGTTGCGCTCGACCGTTAGAGCTTGGAATGAACGGCTTCTGCTTCCGTCGCGCGAATCTTGAAAAGGGAGTCGAGCTTCGTGATCTTGAAGACTTCCAGAATGTTCGGGTTAATGCTGCAGAGGAAGAGCGCCAGCTTGCGACTCCTCGCCGTTTGGTTGAGCGTAATGAGAACGCGCAACGCAGAGCTCGACATGAACTTTACGTTCTGGAAATTGACGATGACGCGCTGATAACCGCCAATGTTTTGAACGGTGTTCGTAAGTTCCTCGCCCCACGCTTGAATCGTGAGTTCTTCGTTGAGTTTTACGTCGAGGCAGTCGATAACGGCGGCTTCGCCTTCGTAACGCACCATCGTATGAACTGTGGAAGCGGACATTGTATGCTCCTCTAGTTAAAAGTTGACCCGAACGGCTCGCGCCGTCGACGGGTAGTACGGCTTCTTTGGATAACGTTAAGGAATAAGTTTTTCACGTATTCCCAAAACCGCCGCTTGCGTGCGGTTTTTAACGTCAAGCTTGCGCATAATGTTCTGCACGTGCTCTTTAATGGAATCGACGCTCAATCTCATTGTGAGCGCTATCTCCTTATTGCTCAGGCCCAGCGCGACGCAACGTAAAACCTGAGTTTCTCTGATCGTGAGCGGGCTGAAAGGCTCGACTCGCTGACGATTCATGAGGCTTGACACGCGTTGCAATTCCCCTGAATACGCGTCTACGTTCGCGTCGGCTTGGGCGAGCGCGCGAACGTACGTTAGCAATTCCGATCGCGACGTCCTTTTAAGTAGGTACGAGTCGACCCCCGCCGCGCGCGCGGACGCCAGTTCGAACTGACGCGCGTCGTTCGCCAAGACGAGGACGCGACCAAGGTAGCCGCGCGACCGCAACTCGACAACCGCGTCGAAGCACGAACCGTCCGGAAAAGCGACGTCTGCAATTAAAACGTCAGGGAGCGCCGCAAGCGTTTTAGCGACGAGTTCCGCGCAGTTCTGCGCGTCGTCGACAATCTGAACGTCCGTATTCTGAAAGAACGCAAAGAGACCAGCGCGAACTACCGGCTGAGAGTCGGCAATAACAATACGCAACGTCATAATTGGCGTCCTTTCGCTAACGGAACAATTTCTTCGAACGCGCCGCGCTCGCCTTCGTTTATTTTAATCGACTAAAGCGACCGCGTCAAGCCTTTTTCAAATTGATCGTTTAAAAGAACGGCGCTTTTCTGGCAAAAGAAAACGCGCGCGCCATTTCCGACGCGCGCGTCTCTGCTATCGATTCCTTTACTATGGAACGTTATTCGGCGTCCGCTGGGTCGATATAGTAAATCTGGCCGGAAAGATTCAGCGCGATTGGCTCGCTGAAGACCAAATACTGCGAAATTTCCGTCGTGTTCTCGTCAAGCAGACTGAAGTATTCGTCGGAGAATTGCTTAATGACGACCGGCTTCTGGTTCTTCTCCATATCCTCCGTAATCGATTCGTCGATCCAACGGTCTTTCTTAAAGTAGAACGTCTTGCCCGCTACGTTGCGAATCTGACCCGAAGGTCGCGCGCTCGCATCGGCGTCGGCTGTTTGCAGGACGGCGCCCCCGACCATGCCCATGCCGCCCATACCTCCGCCCATACCGCCGCCATAGTTTCGCGCCGCCGACGCCGTCGCTACTCTACCTCGACCTGCTCCGCGTGGAAGCGACCCCATTGACGCGCTGGGCGCGGGCGCGGGCGCGGCCGCGGCCGACAGCGCCATCGCGTTCGATTCCGCCGCCGCCGAATCGGCGCTTGCCGAGAGATTCTGACTATTGCGATACGCCTGCTTCATGGCGCGCTGGCCGAACCCGGACATGCCCGACGTATTGCTAGCAAGTCGACGGAAGTTGTCCATAGCGACGCCAGCGTTGCGGCGCGCATTGAGATCGACGGAGTCGTCCGCGAGGAAAGAAGTGTACGGCGTTACGACCCCGTGCTTCTTCGCGAGCGCGACTAGCTCGTCGACCAATTCCTTGTTCTCGCCGTTTAGGTCGAGTTCGTCGATAATTTGCCCGATGCGTCGATTCGCCCAAATCCGTTCGACGTACGCGTAAGACGCGTCCGCGCTCTTCGACTCGAACGTTCCTTCATACTGGAATTCGACGTCCTTATCGCCGACTTTGCCGCGTGCCGTGACGACGACGTCGCCGGGCGCGCTATAGCGTCCGACCAACGCGAGCTGCTCGCCCGCGAAAACGTCGACGTCTCCGGAAGGATAGACCAGGTTCGTAATATACTTCTTATCGGCGTCCGACTTCAGGGAGAATTCGAACGTTACGTTAGTAAAGACCGGCTCCTCGACGCGCGAATACAGGGAAGCGACGTGAGCTTCGATCGTTTCGTCCTCTTTGACGTATTCGCCGATTCCGCGACCGTCGGAAACAAAACGGTCGAGTAGACGAGAGTTCACGTCGTAGCCGACCCCAAAGGTGAAGAAGCGAGATTTCGACTTGTTCTTTTCCCTCGCAATTTGAGCGAGCTTCATTTCGTTTGTTTCGCCCGTAACCGGCTCGCCGTCGCTCAGGAAGAAGAGATATTTCGGATTAGAATCGTCCGCCTGATCGAGGGAAGCGAAGGAACGAATTAACGCTTCTCCAATATTCGTCGAGCCGCTTGCGCGCGTCGCCGCGACGTACGCGAGCGCGTTGGCGCGCGTCTCTTCGTCAACGACGACCAGCTTGTCGGAATACGATTGAACTTCGCCGTTAAAGAGAATAATATTGAACTTATCGCCCTTGCGCAGACGTTTCAGAACGAATTCGAGCGACTCGCGCGCCTGCTTGATCTTTTGCCCCGTCATACTCCCGGATACGTCGAGCGCAAAGACTATCGTTTTCGGAAGCGGTTCGCTTTCTTCGGAGACGATTTTAGGGGACGCGAGCAGCATGAAGTACCCGTCGTCCTGATCGTCGGGACGATAGCTCTGAATCTTAGCGGAAAGGTCGTCGGCGTTCTGATCGAAGAAGAGTCTGAAGTCGCTCGACGGCGTCTGGTTTGTCAGCTTCGAATTGACCTTGACTACGTTCTTGCCGACGCGTTCGGTCGTAATATCGTAAGTCGGAGAATAAACGTTTTTAACTTCCGTATCGCCGACGATCGTGAGCGAGAATTCGACCTTGTCGATCGGTTTAACGGTATATTTCCCGGCGCGCATCGGGAAGAAGAACTCGGTCAGTCCGTCGCGCGAGCGGAGAACCTGCTCGTATTCAATCGAGACGACGCGCGACTCGCCCGCCGGGATCGGAAAGACGCTCGTCTGATACATGCCGGTTCCAACCCATTCGAGTAACGCGGGGTCGCGCGCCTTGCGAACGATCTCTTGATATTGCGAGCGCGCTTCTTTGGCGTCGAGGAGTTTGCCCTCGAGTTCCTTACCGTCGACGAGCAGCGTCATGGCGTTGACGGCGCCGTCGTACGGCAACGGAAAGACGAAGGACGCTTCGATGGTCGAGGATCCTTCGTTTTTGAATTTCTGCGAAAGGCTAACTTTCGCGACGGACCCGTTGATCGTCGCTTCGACCGTTTCCTCTTCGATACGATAGGGAATCGGCGCCGGTCGATCGGGTACGACGATCACATGCGGTCGCGGGAGAGGACGCGGCGCGCTTGGAATAATGAGAAACCCCTGAGCGAACGCCTGACTAGAAGCGCCGACGAGCGCTCCCACAATAACGACGAGCGCAAACGCGCGCGCGCTGGAAAAGAGTTTACTTAGCGCCATGCAATACTGCTCCTATTTTGGAATTGTGAATGGAAGACGCGAGCCGCGCGTACGCGATAAGCGTCGGTCGTGGGCGCTTGTCGGAAATTGCGTCCAGTGTAGCGCCGTCAAGAGGCGCGGTCAACCGTATAGTATGGAAACGGAAGTTTTTTGGGGGGGAATTTTTTATTTTACGCCATTTTTGCGGCGATTTTTCAATGGTAATGGTGAAGAGCCGCGTTTCCACGCGCGTTCCTCGGCAGAACGGTTGCTTTGACCGGTCAAGCCGAGCGTCTACCGACCGACGTATCGTTGCCGCCGACGCGAATTTCTTTCGGGAGAAATTGGGCCTTTTTTCACTTTTCCCCAAATATCTGCCTGACGCGCGCGAGGACGACGCTACCGGCGCGCAACGCGGCGGTCTCGTTCGAACTCTATTAAGAACTTTTGACCGAATTCAAGTTTTCTTCCCCGATAAATTGCGAGTGAAAGACAAGAAAGGGACAAAAATGTTAGTTTTTTCTAACTTTCCCCGTTGACCTTTTGGAATTATGCTGTATGATAGCTCCCGTTGACGAAAACAACAGGGTTCGTTTAACGCGTTTTGGCGACGGCGACGCGAACGTCGTTGTAAAAACGGTTCTTTCTTGCGCTCTCTAAACCGGGCGACGGCGCGCGTCTCCTCGCGTCTAGCCCGGTTTAGTTCTTTCTTGCGCGACGATCTCTGGTTTTTTTATTGGTTTGGGGCGTTTTTAATGAAAGATTTGCGCCGCTCCGGCAACTAGCTAATACTGGCAGTTGCGCGATTGATTCGCAGTTCGAACGACAAGACTAGGCGTCTGCGTCGGATAGAATGCAAGCGGATCGACACGATCATGCCTAATTGTACGGCGCGTTGTCGCGCCGTCGTTGTTCCACGCACAGTAAACGCCGTTCCCCCGCCCAGAGGACATATTTATGACGTTCTCCAACCGAACCGCGCGACGTCTTGCGATTTTTCACGCTTTGACGCTCGCGTTTGTAGCGCTTGCCGCTCTTTCGCGCGTCTCCGCGCAGGATTCTTCCCGAGAAATCCTCGAACATATCTTCGTTCCTACGCCAGACGGCGTTGAAGAAATGACCGTCTCGCCCGATTTTGAATTTACCGACGATCAGTACGACGCAATAGAATCTCTTCTCGAGATTCCCGAAGGCGAAAGCGCCAGATTCTATCAGGAGCGCGTTGAGACGCTTCGCGCCAATCGAGCGGGACTCAGTCGTCGTTGGTATCGCCAGCGCGCTGCGCAACTGATCCCGAAGATAGACGCCGCGTTAAAAATCGCAAGCTCGCAATTTAGCGCCGCGCTACTACTAGAGCGTCGAACGCTTTTTGACCGTTATAATACGCTTGTTCGCCAGGGCGATCCGGACGCGCTTCTCGAGTTCATTCGCGAATACGACAAGCCGCGTCCGGAATTAACGGCCGCGTCGTTGGCGGAATTAAAGTCGTTGCCTAAACCGGACTGGACGCTCGCGCCGAATTCCTTGATTTCGCAAATGTACGAAGCGTACTATCGTCTCAGAATCCAAAATGCGGCGCGCGATATGAATCCCGCTGCGATTAGGGACGTCGTCGACGAAATCGTCGCTTCTGAAAATCCTCGCGTCTCGCAAGTCCGCCAGAATCTCGTCGAATACGTCGCGCTCTACGACGGCAACGAGGCGGCGAGGTTGGAGCAAACGCTCGACGACGCGCGCGCGCGGCGAGCGCAAAAGAACGGTATGCCGTATGAGCGCAATCGCGCGGCGGAGGCGCCTCTCATTCCCATTGACGCGCCCGCGCGGAAGGCGATGAAGAAGCTGTTTACCGTGCCGGATGGGCGCGATCTCGACTTTTATCGCCAGTTGCTCGAGAATATTACGGACGCGACCCCCGACGCGTCCAGCGACGCGCAATTGGTCCGCGAATTTCAAACCTTGCGGCAGCAAGCGCTCGAAAAAACGTTGCGGCATATTGTTTTCATGACGGACAAGGCGCCGGCGAGCGTAATCTCTCGCGATCTTGACCAATATCGAACTCTTGTTTTTGAAAACGCCGACTATCCCGCCGCGATCGAACTTCAGAAGTTAGACTTGCTTCCGCTCGAGAGTTACTCGCAACTCCAGAAAACGGTAGAAACCTACTTCGCTCGCCTGATCGCGTCCGGCAGGTACGTTGATTCTGATCGCCGGCGCGAGATCATTAAGGAATTCGCCGACGCCGCTGAAAAGTACGAGATCATTTTCCAAGTCTATGAGAATTTCTTCGGACGCGACGTCGACGATAGAACGTCGGAATTCGCCAAAGAACTGCGCGCGGCTATTTGCGAGGCGGGGCTCAAGTCCGAGAACCCCGGGCCGTATACTCGCGCCAAAAAAATGTCGGAGCCTCCGAAGCCCGCGCCTGAAACGTACGTCGGTCGAACGGTCGATTTGCGCGGACTTGACGTCAACGAAGCGCCGTTCGATATGAAGTCGTGCGACGGGAAACCGGTTATTCTTGTCCTGTCGACGAGCGCCGATTGGTTGTTCAGGGAGTTCGATCGACTCTCTTCGTCGCGAATTGGTTCGAAACTTGAAGGCGGCGAAGCGGCGTTCGTCGGATACTTGGTAAAGTCTCGCGCCGATACGACCCGGTTTAACCGTAATCAGAACGTGCGCTACGACTTTACCAAAAGTCTTCCCAAACTACGCGCCGCCGTCTACCCGATACTCGCCGAATATTATTCGAGCGATTCTAACGCGGAAGATGGAACCGATTATCCAATGCTAGGGGATCAATTCCTTTTTAAAAACGAGCTCTGTCTCGTTCTCGGCGCGGACGGTAAGATAATCGGCGCGTTCAATCCTATGGGCGGCGAATCTTCTCGCGATTATCTTTGGAAGTTGGAACAGCTTCTCGACAATCTGTTGAGTCCACGTTCCTCGCAATAACCTCGTTTGTTCCATAACGACCCTAACAGCGTAAGACGCTAAACATATATAGGAAGCACAATGACAAAACAATCGTTCAAGACGCCGACCGCAGTCGCGGTCATTGCCGCGCTTGCGGCGCTGATCGCGCAACGAAGCTATTCCGACGAGCCGGTTGAAACCGTCGCGGCCCCCCAAGCGCCAACCTCTACCGCGCCGTTCGATCCGCACGCGTCCGCCGAGTTCATGAACCAACTCTCGCGCGCGGAATCGCTCGACGTTGCGGAACAAACGCTGGAACTTGCCCTTACGATCGACGAGATTCCGTCGGATAACGTAGAGCGACTCGCCGCTTGCTATTACAATCTGCTTTTGCTTGACGCCGTTCGCGCCGGCGGCGACGCCGCGTTCGACGGCTACGCGCAGCGCGTTCTCGACGACGCGCGACGCTATGACGAATGCGCGAACGTCGCGTTTCAAGCGTGCCGCAATCTCGGCGCGTACGATTCCGAACGCGCTAAGAAACTCTATCTCGAACTCGTCGGCGACTTGGCGGCTTCCGATCAGCCGTTGCGTCGCGCCGCCTCGCAACGGGTTTTGAATAACGCTCGTTTTAACGTCGACGCCGCGTCTGATTCGACCCTTGATTTCTGCCGGTTTCAGTACGTCGACGGGTCGGCGGAAGAAGCCGCGAGACATCTTGCGGCGTTGACGGCGCTTTACGACGCAGGTCGCCGCGCGTTAACGTTGCGGTCTTTGACTCAGCTCGTTCCTTTTGAGGATCAGACCGCGTTCGACGACTACTACGCGACTCGCGCGCCCTACGATCGCGCGTTACGCGATACTCCTTTTGCTCCCGCCGGGTTCCGTTTGCCCTCCGACGATAGCGAAACGCTAGCG
>CADCOO010000139.1 GCA_902803085.1 uncultured Planctomycetota bacterium | reverse complement strand
CTCGCTCGCGACATGCTCGAACAAGGCGTAGAGCCGACTTTCGATCGCATCATGTTGCGGTACGAAGATTCCGCAATGAAGTCGTTCCTCATCGAATTGGACGCAAACGCTTCCGACAAGGACCTTGCCAACGCCTTAGCGGACGAAGAAAAGCGCGAGTCGATCCTTCACGACGTTTTCCTTGGATTTGAACGCGCGAAAACGTTGCGCGAAGAGCCAAGGCAGATTAGTCTATTGCGCGAAAAGGAAACCTCGCCCGAAGAGAAATTGAAGACCCTACTCGAGTTGCAACGTCAGCAACGCGAGAAACAACAAAATCGCGTCGGCGGCACGGGATTTAACGAAGACGCCTAATGGACGGGCGTATTTTGAAAGAATTCCGGCAAACTGAGCGAAATATATTTTTTCGGCGCTCTCCAGACTGCGTAGACAACGTAGTCCTACGAGGAGACGGCGCCTTTTAGATCCCTGCGTCGCGAGGCGTCGTCACCGCCTCGCGCCGTCAACGTCTATTGCGCCAGCGCGCTTCAAGTCGTTTGCGACTTGGAACGCGGCGACCGCAATTACAACCCAACTTCCCCAATAACCCCACTCGTACGTGCGCGCGCGTTTTGGAAACGCGGCTTTCTTCGGAAAGTTTATCGCGCTTTTAAAGGAGTTTTCTGTGATTAAGTTCACCGTCAACCAACCCGAATTTCTGTCCCTCCTTCGCGTCGGTCAGTTGCGCGGATACGTTACCGCGCGCGAATTCGGCGATCTTGTTCGTTCTACGGAAGGTTTAAACTTACAAGTCTTTTCGTCCTGGAAAGCGGCGCTCGCGGACGCGGACGTCGAAGTCGTTGAAGAAAATGATCGCGAAGAATTCCTCGAACGATTCTCCGCCATAACCGACGACGAGCAGGATTCCGAAGAGGACGAGGACTACGATTCCGACCCGAACGACGTCGCCGACACGCTCGACGAACTCGAATCGTACGCGCAACAGCTCGAAATGTCGGAAAACGACCGATGGAGTTCCGATCTGGTTCGCGTCTACATGGACCAAATATCTCAAACGCCGCTTCTCACGCCGGAAGAAGAAGCGCGCGCCGCTAAAAAGATTGAACGCACGCGCCGTCGATTTCGACGCGTCGTCTTTTCCTCGCCGGTCGCCGTCGCCAGCGTCGCCGACTGTCTCGAAAAATTCGTCAATAAGGAAACCTCTTACGATCGCAATTTCAACACGTCTTCTCTCTACGTGCGTTTTTCCAAAGAAAATATCTTGCGACGCATTCCGGAACATCTCAAAACCTTCGATACCGCCGTTCGCTTTCTGCACGATCTAGATCGTCGCGCGCAGAAAATTCGTCGCGACCTGAAAGCGCGCGGGGGCGAGGACGCGGCGCTACGCGACCAACTCAATGCGATACAGCGTCGATCCGCCGCGTGCCGACGACGTTGCGCGCTTCTCACCGAGGAACTCAGTCTTCGTACGCGTCGCGCTCATTTCGTCGTTAAGCAGATGAAACTCCTCAACGAGAAACTTACGAATTTGCTCGCAGAAAAGAACGATCCGAAATTTGTCGCGCGCTCTACGGCGCGTCAGGACGAGGTTCTGGATAAGCTTTACATTTTACGCGCGTTTGCCGGCGAACCGCTTTGGCGACTGCGCAAGCGTCTTGCCAAGATCGAGAAGTACCAGCGAGAATACGAAGAGGCGCGGAACTATCTTTCGAATTCGAACCTTCGTCTCGTCGTCTCGATCGCGAAGAAGTATCGTAATCGCGGCATGTGCTTTTTGGATCTGATTCAGGAGGGCAGCGCGGGTCTCATGCGCGCGGCGGATAAATTTGAATATCGCCGCGGCTTTAAATTCTCGACGTACGCGACCTGGTGGATTCGTCAGGCGATCACGCGCGCAATTTCAGAGCAGTCGCACACGATTCGCGTGCCCACGCACATGAACGAGCTCTTGATTAAGTTGCGCACGATTCAAAAGGACGAGTTGCAGAGAACGGGTCGCGAACTTTCTTACGAGGAGCTCGCCGACTATTCCGGCGTGCCGCTCAAGGACGTCAAGCTCGCGTTTCTAGCGGGTCAGTCGGCGACGAGTCTCGAGCGTCCTCTCGGCGACTACGAAGACGCTAGCTTCGGCGATCTTCTTTCGGACAATTCCTTTGAACGACCGGAAAAAACGGCGTCGAACGCGAATTTGCACCGCGCGCTCGAAAAGCTTCTTAAAACGCTCACGCCGCGCGAACGCGAGATAATCGAAATGCGTTACGGCCTCAAAGACGGAATTGATTACACGCTCGAAGAAATCGGGATGTATTTCAAGATAACGCGCGAACGCGTCCGCCAGATCGAAGCGAAGGCGATTAAAAAACTACAAACGCCGGGCCGCGCGCGTCGACTCTTCGGGTTCTTGGACTCCGAAAAGCGTCGTTTGTGCGAAGAAGGATGTTTTTCGCGATAATACGCCGACGCAGTCGTAGAGAAGCGCGATCGTTCCGGTTGGAGCGGTCGCGTTTTTAATTCGTCCGTTTGAACGATCGTCGGAGTTTCGGCGCGTTTTGTCGCCTTGCGCAAAAAGCGCGCCGACGGCTGGAAACCGTCGGCGCGCAATGGCGTTTGAGTTTTTACGTCCTAGGGACAATTGGATTCGCGCGCTTGCGCGTTGCCGCGTAGCCTCGCGATAAATCGAGGACGTTGGCGACGTCCTCGGTTTATGCGTTCGAGAGGATTATCCTCCCAAGGTTTGGATCAACGTCGAGGCGATTCCTCGGTTGAGATCGCGACGGGCCCGTAGGCGCCTCGCGCGTTATTCGGTCGCGGCGCGTCGTCGACGCTCAGAACGGAGACGTTCGGGTTGAGTTCGTCTTCGTCGAGGTCGTAGAGCGCGAGCCCTTGGTTAGCTTTGCCAGTTTCTTTCTCTTCGAGTTCGTTAAGAACCTTCTGCGCTTCCGCGCGCTTTCTGAGAATTTCCTCGTCGCGCGCCGCGCTGATCGATTCCGCGAACGGCGCTTCGTGAGCTCCGTATTGTTCGTTCACTCGAGCGCGATGATATTCGCTTGATTCCGACTCCGCGATTTCCGAATCGCCGTCTTCCTCGTCCGCGTTTACGCCAATCTGACGAACCTCTTCTACCGATCGACCGCCCGAGAGTTCTTCAAACGTCGGAAGCTCCGAAACGCCCGAGAGGGAGTCCTGGCTCTGCGCCACGTCTTGCATATACGTGTAGAGGAGATTGCGGTCGATATTGCCTGGATCGATCCAGCGACCGGTCGAGTCTAAATTGAAGACGCCGATTAGGAGCATGAGGTTCATGCGTCGCGATTGGTATTGCAACCATGTGCGCATGATTTCGTTTTGCGAGCTTAGCAAGGATTCCAAGGCGTTCGTTAAAGCTTCCGCGTTCGTATTGACGGAACCGACGCGCGAGGAGCCAGTCGGCGGCTTGGTGAGATTCAGTTGCGCGGAATGCACGCGTTTGATGGAGGTCAAAACGCTGTCGCGTTGCAACTCGAAACTGATCTGCGCAAGCTGAATGGCGCGAATGGCGCTTCGTATTTGTCGGTGCACGCCGTCGACGTACGCGTAGTAACTACGTCGCGCCTGGTCGTACGAGATGAGCGCCTGACGATAGCTGTTGCGCTGGAGGAATCGATCGAGCGGCGCGTCGAATTGCACGCCGGCGGTGAATTGCGAGTTGCGCGCTCTGAAATCAAGCGGATTGCTGCCAACGTTTCCAATCGATCCGCCAACGTTGACCCTGAGGTCGCCGCGCAATTGATCGGCGACGATTTCAATATTGCGCCACTGATCGACGAGATTCGATCTCATGTTCATCCAGTCGAGTCTCCGCTCGCGCGCGACTTCAAACGCGGATTCGGAATCGACGTCGACGATGGCAAGTTCGATCGTTTCGAGGCGAGCTCGCGCCTGAATGAGGCGTAGCGCCATGAGTTGTTCGGAGAGCTTGGTTAAACATGAACTGAACCAGAAGCGATAGACGTCGTCGCGTTCCATCGACCCGGTGCGCAGGTTGGCGAGCGCTTTCTCGAGCGCTTCGCGGCGCAACGCGTATTCGTCGCGATTAGTCTCGTTAAGATTAAGCTTCATTTTCTCGAGCTGTTGAAGCTCGACTTGGATTTCGTCGTCGTTGAACTGAATCGGGTCGTTGAGTTCTGACGTCATGTGGAGATCGGAGACGAGTTGCAGAACTTCCGAGGAGAAGACGTTCGAGTTGTTGTTCTCGCGTTGACGTTGAATCATAGCGGCGAGGTCGTCCGGAGAATAGGAGAGCACGGTCTCGTTGATTAATTCAAACATCTTGGCGATATCGTACTTTGCGCCGCGCGCTTTGAGTACGACGCCGTACTCGTTGACTTCTTCTTTCGGTCGATCGAGCGCCTGACGAATGGCGTCGACGCGCTCGTCGAACAATCTATAGTCGGCGAAGGAGCTGTCGAGCTCGGGATTTTCCTCCTCGAATCGCGCGCGAATCGTTTCAAGCGCCGCTTGGCGGCGAGGACGCACGTTCTCTTCGAGATTGGCGACGTCGTCGTTCGTCTCTTGGAGACCGGCGGCGAATTGTTCGTCGAAATCGGCGAAGAGGTCGCGCAGATCGGCGACGGAGATGCGCACGACTTCGGGATCGGACGCACTGAGATCGTTGATCGATTGGATATAGCGGCGATCGCTATTGCCGACGATTTCGTGATCCTTGTTGCGCAACCATCCGAGCAGCGTCGTTATATCGTTCTGAAACTTCTCGAGGGTTTCCGGCATCAAAACGAACTGGTCGAGCAACGGGTCGCGAACGACGATATTTTCAACGTCGGGCGGCAATCCTAGGTCGATCAAGTACGATTCGATGGAGTCGCGGTAGGCGTCTTTGAGTTCGATGAGTCGGTTTTGCGAGCTGAGCCAGTTCTGGCGCATACGGTCGACGTCGGTACGGTCGGTGATGCGGCTCGTCGCGAAGTATTCCTCGTAGCGTTGATAGTTGTCCGCCGAGGACGCCACGTTTGACTCTTGGTTTAGGATTTGAATCTGGCTTGCGAGGAGTCCATAGAACCCGCCGGTTTGCGCGTTGCCGACTCCGCTGCCGGGATAGCCCCCGGAACTCGGCGCGGATACCGGAGAAGAGCCCGTGAGAACGCCGACGTAAAAGCCCTGTTGATAGAACGCCAGTTGACGAACGTTCGCAAGGAGACGACGTTCGCTCCGCGTGAGACTTTCGAGGACGATCGCGCGTCCTGCGCCCCGCAAAAACGGCTGGGTTATCGAGTAGCTGAGCGACGTGTGCGCCGTCGCTGTTTGACCCGGATTCATCGTCCAGACCATGGAGTTGGCGAGATCGGCTACGATCGTGGCGCCCGTCGCAAGCTTACGAGAAGCGCCGCCGTCGAAGGTCGTAACCTCCAGTGAGTTCGTGCCGTCTTTAAAACCGCCGTTATTGCGATAGAAGAGCGAGCTTCCCCCGTAGAATCGCGTATCGAACTCATATCGCTCCGCCGTAACGCTGAGCGCGGCGAGATAAACGTTTTCGAGCGCCGTGCGGTACTGGGGAGAGTGGAGAAGCGCAAGGTCAAACGCCGCCTTTTGATCGAGGACGATCTCGCCGTTTTCATTCGGCGGCGGAAGCGTATTGCGCCAGTTTTGGTTCTCGACCGACGCGGTAAAGCCGTTCTTCGACCATTTTTTCTGGCCTTTCGGACCTTCGACGTCGTTGAGAAGTCGCCCGGCGGTGCAGTCGTCGATAGGGGACGGTTGCGCGTCCGGGTCGTAGCAGTTTGCATAGCGCGAGCAGCTCGCTTCCTGTAGCGTAAAGCCGTTCAGTTCCCAGTACTTTTCCGAGTCGCTTTTGTCGACTGTGTTGAGGAGACGATAGACGTCGGAGTCGGCGTCGGCGCGATACTTACTTCGCGTGCATCCGAAGGAAGCGATCATGACCGTTGCGCCGGCTAAAACCGCCGTGAGACGCTTGAAGCGAACGTCGCCTAGCATTTTGTGTAAACGCTGGCGAAACGTCGCGGCGTCGGCGTCGTGTCGATTCGGTTGCTTGTTCATTGTGTTACCATGTGTCCTTGTAACGCGTCCAACGTTGCGCGCGACTATTCCGTTACGCTACGCGTGCGGACGCGACGTCCGTAAAAACTT
>CADCOO010000138.1 GCA_902803085.1 uncultured Planctomycetota bacterium | reverse complement strand
TCGAACGCCCAACCTCCGTCCGGCGCCTGATGACGCGCTAGCCAATCGAGCCCCCGTTCGACCGCGTCTTCGCTCTCTTTGGTAACGTCCCCTTGACGTCCGAGCATTCCTCGTTTGCGCTCGCGCCTACCGGCGACCGCGCCGCCCGTCTTACTCGTGAAGGGAGACCCGCCGCCTTGTTCGTTTCCCGCTCGTTCGCCGCTCTCCGCTTGCTCAAGGGACTCGACGCCGTCGACCGCCGTAAGCTCTTGCTCGACGGCTTCCCGCGATTGACGTTCGATTTGCGCGTCGAGCGCCTGGTTGGCTATGGCGGCAAGTTCGTCTGGATCGGCGATCTCAAACGCCGATTCGTCGATAAGCGAATCGCCAACCTCGTCGACGGCGCCAAGCTCGTCCAGTTCGGGCGCAAAACCTCCCAGCGCGTTAATTCCAAGGGTTCCGACGCGCGTCGTTAGAAAGATCGACGCCAGTAGAAAAACAAGACCCGCGTGTAGAAGCAAGCTAAAAGCAAAGGCTTTACTTCTACGCGCGGTAAAGAAGCGCCAAAGTCGCGCGGGCAAACTTCTGCGACTTTCCTCTTCGTGTTCGACGGCAACGAAAGCAACGGAGCCGCGCTCGGCGCTCAGACTAGAGAAATCGACCGCCTGCGGTAAAGGTTCAAACGCTTCGCCGCCTCCGCCGGGGCTGTGCTTCTGACGTCGTATCATCGGAAATCGTCAAACCTCGCAAAGAACCGCGGCGGCGGTTAACGCTTCTCCATCTCGATGTAGTTCGATTTGGGGTTGCCGACGTAAAGCTGGCGCGGTCGAATAATCTTTGCGCCGTCCGCAAAATGTTGCTCTTTCCATTGGGCAATCCATCCCGGCAGTCGCCCCATCGCGAACATAACGGTAAACATATTGGTCGGAATTCCCATAGCGCGCAGTAGAATCCCACTATAGAAGTCGACGTTCGGATAGAGCTTTCGATCGATAAAATACGGATCCCTTAGAGCGAGCTCTTCAAGCTTACGAGCGACGTCGAGCAACGGATCGGCGTGCTTTAACTTCCTAAAGAGGCGATCGCACGCCGTCTTGAGGATTTTAGCGCGCGGGTCGTAATTACGATATACCCTGTGACCAAAGCCAAAGAGTCGGAAAGAATTGCTCCGGTCTTTCGCGGCTTTAATGCAGTCTTCCGGTTTCAGTCCGTCCTTATAGATGGCTTCAAGCATCTCCATCACCTTGACGTTTGCGCCGCCGTGTAGCGGTCCCCACAAGGCGTTGACGCCGGCGCTGCATGAAGCGAACAGGTTCGCCTGAGCGGAGCATACGACCCTAACGGCGCTCGCGCTGCAGTTCTGCTCGTGATCCGCGTGCAGGATAAGGACGAGATTCAACGCGTCTTCCATCTCCTCGGAAACGTCGAACTGCTTATACGGCAGCGAAAACATCATGTGGAGGAAATTCGCGCAGTATCGCAGCCCCGGATTCGGATAGATAAACGGCAATCCCGCAGAACGTCGATAGGTAAATGCGGCGATCGTTCGCACCTTGCTAATCAGATTCGCGGCGGCGCCCATGAGGCTCTTTTCGTCTTCGAGCATGAGAAACTCTTTATGATAGCACGCCATCATGCTGATCATAGCGGAAAGAATCGCCATAGGGGGCGCGTCGACGGGCAAGGTCATGAACTGATTCCTGAGCCCCTCGTGAAGCAATTCGTTTTCGGTGAGAATATCGCGGAATTCCTCGAGCTCTTCTTCGTCCGGTAGTCTTCCAAAAATCAGGGTCCACGCCACTTCGATAAAGTTCGGCGTTGGACGGTCAAACTGCTCGATCGGCACGCCGCGATATCGCAAAACTCCGCGATCGCCGTCAATGTAGGTGATCGAACTCCGGCAAATAGCCGTGTTGCCGAGCGAAGGATCGTAGGTTGTCAGTTTATGATCCTTATACAGGGACGTTATGTCGATGGAACGCTCGCCCTCGACGCCGGTGTAGACGTCAAGGCTAATTTCTTTGTCGTCAATGAACAGCTTAGCGGTATCTGAAAGATCAGTCATATCGCTCCTCTTGTCGTAACTATCGCGTTTCGTCGTTCCCGATCGTCTTCTTACAGTCCGTCGAGAACAAGACGCAAAACGCCGCTTCCACGCGCGCGACAGACCGTCCCGTCGCCGCCTGGAAACGCTCCAATGATTCAATAGCGCCAAAATCCAGCCGCTTTACACGCTCAATATTATAAACGTTTGAATCATTTTGAAAAGCTATAAAAGGGGTCCTTTCGAAAAAACGTCGGGCGCAACCGCAGGTCGCTCGTGCGGCGCGCGCCGAGACGTGCGTCGTTATAAACGCGAAACACGACGCAGAACCCCTTGCTTGTCTATCCGTCTCCCGTCATGAGTCTGCGGAGGAAAAATATGCGCGTTTGGTAAAAAGGGACAAATGCGACGCCAATTCGAGATTCAGCGAACGCTAAATCAACGAGATCGACGTCTACGGACCGTCTCCCTCAGAAAGACGTCTAGACACGAGAAAAAAAAAAGATTAACATGCGCCCAGAGTCTGCGACGCGCGTCCAACCGCGCGTTTACGCTCTCAATTCATTCCCGTATAACATAGACTAAAGCGGCAGATCAATATGAAACATTCCATCTTGTTCGGTATCGGAACGGTTTTGCTTTCCCTAGGCTTGGCGTGCGGCGGTTATTTCGCGGGCGCGCGCGTTTCGGAATGGAACGCGCGAAGCGTCGAAACGATAACGCCCGTTATGGCGACCGCCTCGAGCGAAGATTCGGGGGTCGTCATTGCGACGGGCTCCTTCAACTCGAATATCGAAGCGCTCTATTATCTCGATTCGCAAAGCGGTCGTCTCTCGGCGGCGCTCATTTCGCGCTCCGAGCCGCTCGTGCAGAAATCGTACGTTCGCAATATCAAGACGGATCTTGCGGAAGTCGCGCAGCAATTGCAGTTGCCCGTTCCGACGACGCCAAAGTTCCTCATGACGACGGGCGAGGTCGACGTTCGCAACGTCGGCTCCGTTGGCAATCTTTCGAAGGCGTTCCTTTACGTCGCGGAAATTAATAGCGGGATTGTGATCGTGTACGCGCTCCCGGGCGCGAACGAACGCGACTTGCTCGTAACGAACGGAGAAATCGTTCGCTGGACGTTCGCGCGTCTAAGCGACGGCCTGCAAGGCGCTCCCGCCGCGCCGGTTCAGCCCGCGCCGGAACAGCCGCAAGGCAATCCCCAACTCATCGATTCCGGATTCTATCGCACGCGCTAAGCTTGTAAGATTCGCAGTCGCAATCCCCCACCACGAACATTGAACGGCAAGGAAGCCCAAAACGGAGGCGTCATATGACGATTCAGGCTCTGCGGCACGGAGGCCGTAGGACGATTCTAGCGCTTTTCGCCTTGATATCGCTCTCGCTCGCAACGCGCGTCAACGCGCAAACGGTCAGCGTCGGTCCCTACCAACCGAGCGCGCCGCCCCTTAACGCGTCGGCTAACTATCAGGACGATTACGCCGCCGCGCCAAACGGTTATTCGCAATCGTACGGCGGATCACAACAGTACGGTCAGGAGTACAACGTCGAGCAGAGCTACGCCGGACAGTCTTTTCAGGGCGTTCCCCTCAACGACGCGTCCCAGTTTAACGACCAAGCCTACGACTACGGCGCGTTTTCTCAGAATTACTATCCCGGCGAGACGCTCGATCCGCAAAACGTCGACAGAACGTTCTACCCCGGCGCCCAAGCAGCCAAAGGACCGTCGAAGTCGACCGAACAACCTGAACCGCGCGCGCGTTCAAGACGCTCGGCAGGCGAAATCTGGTCTGCTTTGCTTTTTGGTTCCTCTCCGAATAAATCGCGCGCCGACTCGCAGTATGCGGCAGAGTCGACTCGTCCGCAGCTAATTCGGCATCATCAACACGGGAACGCGGACGAACTGGAACTTAACCCAATCTTGCGTTTCTTTACGTTCAGCTGGCTTATTGGCAACTCGGATTCGCGTCGCTACGCTAACGAATACGCGGATTCGCCCTACGTTTCAAACGCGCAATTTGCAAACGAATATCCAGACGACTCGCAGCCCTACGACGATCAATTCTTTTCAGGAAACGGATATCCGCTCGACGCGTCAAATTTCGGCGCGCAAGGTTTCGCCGAAGGCTACGGGAACGCCGGCGACTATTCCGAGCCCTACTTCCCCGGACTGCAACAGGGCGTCGATCAGATGAACGCCGATTTGCAAACGATGAGGCAAGACGTCTCGCGCCACGTTCGAGATTACAGCAGTCGACTAGCCGACAATATCGAAAGTCAACGTAAACGCGCCGCGCAAAGCCTTCAAACCGCGCAACGGGACGCGTCGCGTTCCCTGCGTACCGCGCAAAGGAATACGACCGCCGCGATTCAGACCGCGCAACGCGACGCCGCGCGCGCCGTCAATCAAGGTCAACGCAAGATTGCCCGCGAAGTCGCGCGCGTCAATCAAGACGCGCAAAAAGCAATGCAAAACGTTGCCAACGCCATGCCGAATCCTCAACGCCCGTCTGCGGCGCGACAGCGAACGCTAGGAAAGTCCGACCCTCGCGCAACTCCGCGACGCGCCAATGCCGTGGTCGCTAACGAACATGGCGCCGCGCCGTTAGCTCAGAACGAGGAAGTCGATTCGCGTCGACGTCGACTTGAAGAACTTAACGCGATCCTCGCCGCGAAACGTCCCGAGGAATACTCGCGTCGCATTCGCCAAACGAACGCGCTCACCACCATGGAGAACACGCCGGCTAATCGGACGGTCAACGAGGCTCCCCTCGAATTCAACGCCGCGCGCGCTAATCGCTCCAAGATTCGTCAAGCGTCGCACGACGAACCAAGCCAACGCGTTCCTCAAAATCAAGCGCCGACGCGTCCGCACGCCGTTAAGATTTCCGATAATATTTACCTTTCGTCCGATCTCGTTGAACTCCCGCAACCGGGCGCCCAGACGGCTAATTCGAGTCAGTCCAATCCTCGCAAGTCCTCCGCTCGCGCCAAGACGCCCGTCGCCAAAAAAGAGCCGCAAAAACTGCCGACCTATAATTCCGACCTCGACGAGGAAAAAGAGTCGACGCCCGAGCCGCTGAAACAAAGCCGACAAAAGTCGAACGTCGAGCCGACCCCGATTCAAAATATCCGTTCGCTCCAAGAAGAGTCGGAACAGAACGTCCTGCGCTCTTCGGCCGATTTCATCGACCCTCGCGATTTGTAATCGAAGCGACTCGCTCTTTCGCGACGAATAAGCGGCGCCGTTTGACTCAACCGGTCAAACGGCGCCCATTTGTTCCAATCTTCGGTCAAACGATTTTCTTCTTGCCGCTCGCTTTCTGTCAGAGAAAAGATCTTCTCCTCGATTTGCTTGACTCATTGCCAGAAGTCGCGCGACAGGAAGCCGCGTATTAAAAGCGGCTCGTTTCTCTCTTCCACTCGCCTCGACGATTATCTCTTCCTGAAAACTTCGCCGTAGAGATTGACCGTAATCGGTAAAAAGATCACCAAAGGTCCCCATACGGCAATAGCGGCGCTCCGATATGTCTCGGCTACGGCCGGCGCCAAATATTGCGCCGTCGCTACGTAAAGAATCGTAACCAGCGTAGCGTAGAAAAACGATCCGGTTATCTCTTTTGGACTCGTGCGCCCTTTGAAAATTCCTAATGAGAAAAACGCGATCCCAATAAAAATCGGCAAGAGATCGGAGAAGGGTCGAAGAATGCGCGTATAGATCGAATTCGCTAAGTCATAAACGTGATTCGAATGCGCGGGATCGTCAAACGCGGCGAAAAGCTCCGGCAACGACTCGAAACGATACCAGTTCGCGCCCGCGATCATATGGCGCGGCGTTATGTTTGTCGTGACAAATAGTTGATCGCTCTCCAAATTCGGGTCGTCGACGGGCGTATAGACGATAATTCTCTCTTCGCCGGCTTTCGCTAAGGACGAACTCTTTAAAATTTCCGCCGGACTTGACACTCCTCGCAATAGCCATCCTGCCGATCGTCCGTTTTCAGCCGGTCGGTACAAAGCAGATTCTGCGGTAATCACGACGCCATACTGATTGAGATCTTGCGGCAACGTGATCTTTGGCCGGAATAAAACCCCTTCCAGAAGGAGCAATTTATCGCCGTCCAACGTTAGTTGCACGTCGTCGTCGAGAATGCGATAGACGTCGAATTCCCCAACGCCCGACATGAAGTCCTTGGCGCGCAGCGTCATTCTTTCCAGCTGGGTCGGAATATACAACTCCCGAAATGCGGTAAAGAGTAAGCTGAAGACGATCCCGCTCACGATAAGAGGCGCGGAAAAGCGAGCTGGCGAAATTCCCATCGCCATTAAGGCAATGATCTCATTGCGCGCCCACATCATCGAAAAGGTAGCGATGACGACGGCAAGTAGAACGACGGGAAAGAACGCGTCCAGATAGCGAAAAACGAAAATGGAATAGTACGCCAGCAAACCTTTTACCTTTTCGCTCAAAGGGAATTCGCCCGACGTCATATTGCCGAGATTCGTAACGGAATCAACCATGACAAGAAGAAAAAACGCCCCTACGACTATCGAAACGAAGTAGGTCGTTGATTTTTTAAAAACGTACTTGTCGTATATCCTCGCAGGGAACATGAGCTCGCCTCTTGAATTTGATTCGTTTCCTTGACGACGCCGTCGTCCTCAATCATCAATTTGATTTTCGTCGCTCTTTACCCTTCGGCGCCTTGATATTAAAGAGACCGAAGATTTCCTCTTGACTCAACCCCATCGAGTAATTCAATCCCTTTGCGTCCGAGAGAATCGCTTCCGAAAGCATTCTCTTCTCTGTCAGGATCCGATCGATTTTTTCCTCAATCGTGTCGACGGCTAGGAATCGCGTTACGGTTACCGGTCGCGCGGCGCCAATTCTATGGGCGCGATTGATCGCCTGATCTTCGACCGCCGGATTCCACCATCGATCAAAGAGAAAGACGTATTCCGCAAATTGCAAATTGAGCCCGACGCTCCCGGCGCCGTAACTCATCAGAATAACGTGCGACCGCGGATCGTTCCGAAATCGCTCGATTACGGAATCGCGATCTTTAGGGGGCGTTTTCCCGTGATACTCGAGGGGTTTAAAACGCTTTAACCTTGAACTGAGCCAATTAATCGTCTGCACCCACTGACTAAAGACAATTGCTTTGCGTCCGCTTGCGGCGATTTCTTCCAAATCGACTTCTAGTCGCTCCAGCTTCGCGCTTTCATTCGTGGCAGGGTCGTAGTTGCAAATCTGTTTCAGGCGAAGAATGAGTTCAAAGGCGTGCCGCAGAGTTACCGAGTCGCCCATGGCGTTGAGGCGTATTTCCCCTTCTTCCTGGGCAATGCGGTACGTTTCGTACTGTTCGTCGGTGAGTTCGATTCGCGCGTCGCGCACAAGTTTCGGCGGCAGATCCTTCAGCACTTTGTCTTTCGTGCGTCGAAGAATATGCTCTCCCACCAACTTGCTTATTTGCGCCGGTCGCAAACCCGACTCTAAATACCCCGGGGAAAGGAACTCAAAAATCCCGACCAGATCCTCGGCGGAATTTTCAACCGGCGTTCCGGTGAGCGCCCAACTTCTCCTTCGCGGAATCGCGCGCGCGGCGATCGAGGTCGCGTTCGACTTATTCTTAATGCGCTGCGATTCGTCGAGAACGACGAGGTCAAAGACGACTTTTGCGCCTCCCGGCGGATCGAAGAAGTCGTGGTCGCGACTGAGCAATTCGTAGTTAGCGATCCTCAAAGGGGCGTTTTTCAGTCCCCATAACCACTTTCTTCGCTCGCTCTTCCCTTCAATAACCTGGATGGGAATCTCCGGCGCCCACATTTCAAATTCTCTTGACCAGTTGGTAACAAGCGGCTTCGGACAGACGAGCAACACGTTTCTACATTCCCCGCTCCGAAAGAGGAGCCGTATGGTCGTGATTGCCTGCATCGTCTTGCCAAGTCCCATTTCGTCGGCGAGAACGGCGCACCGCGCGCCGTAGAGAAAAGCAATCCCTTGCTTCTGATAGCCAAACGGTTCAAAGGGCGTTTCAAGAGAACGGCGTCCTAGCCATGACTCAATTGGCGGTTGAAGAATGTACCCGAGCCGATCCTCTATTTTAACGACGTCGCTCGGAACGCGAATTCTGGTCGGGTCTTTCGGCGATTCAAAGTATGGAGAACTCGCGTCTTCCTTGTTCTCTTGCGTTGGAGTCTCTTCCCCTGAATCCTTTCGCGCTTGTCCTTCTTTCTTCTCTTCCTTTTTTTCTTTCAAAAGGTCGTCGACGGGTGAAAAAAAGAAACTTTCAACGTCGGCGGCGCCTCTCATTCTCGCGGCGATCGGGGGCGAAAAGACGCGCTGCGGCATGGAGGTCAAGATTGAACGGAGCGAATGCGTCTCAATCTTCATGCGTTTGCCTTCCAGGTTAAGGAGCGCATGAGGACACGCGACGCTCAGCGTTTTCGGAGTCGTAACGCGCCGATTCCAGGAACGCACGACCACCCGAAACGGCGCGCTACGATCTCCCGAACAGCGCGTCACGTCTCGATCTTCTCCGAAATCCGTTCCGTTGATCTCTTCTCGCAAAATACACTTCCGATCTTTCGACGCCAGAGCGCGTCGTTATTCCACTAGCCCGCGCGTTGCGCTTCTTCCACCGCCAACCGAATGCGTTCAAAAGGCTCGACGCTGTCAATCGCGCGAAAGAACGGCTCTATCCTTGCGACGCACTCTTCAAATGAAATCTTGCCGGTCGTCTCCGAAAGAAAACCTTTCGGCACGGCGATGCGATTAACGCCGATCGTCGTTTCGCGCCACTTGCGATAATCGACGCCCGGGACAAAAGGCGCGTCTTCTAAGGACGGATAAAAAAAAGTTTTGGCGTTCGCGTCCTCTTCTGGAGTCGGCGCGACGTATTCCCTCGTCTTACGCGCGTCTTCCGGGAGAAAATCCGACGCGAGTTGGTCGTCGTCCTCGAAGCGTTCTTCCTCGGCTTCCCCATTCGCTTCAACGCGTTCGCCGTGCTGAAACACGAGCGCCAAAGGAACGCCAAGGGAACTGGGCGCGGTTAGCATAGCGGGCTTGTTGGTTAGCACGGCGGCAAGCTCGAGTTTGGTCTTGCCGACGAGCGCGGGCGCGATCTGTTCGCCGCACATGAAGCCTTCCAGAGTCGAACCAAAGAGAATCTCCTGCGCGCGATTGGGACGAACCGGCGCCGTGCAGTGAAATTCGACCGGTCTGCCGACGAGGTTCAAAATGAGAAAACCTCCGACGACGCCTCCTTCCGCGTCCCCCGTCGAGGTTAAAAAGCCAATGTACTTCGGTCGTTTCTTCTCCACTGTCTCGCCGCGTTTCTAATTGTAACCTACGATTCCATCCTTGCGTTTCACGCGCAAAATCCCACGCCGGGGCATTCTACTCTTTTATCCCCGCGCCGTCAATATCGTTCGCAGAACGCGCCGTCGCGTTACTTTTTGCCCGAGTTAGAGGCTTTGCCAGCTTTGATACTCAAATAACGCGGATTGTCGGCCTGTCCCGTCATTTCATATAAAAATCGACTCGGAATCGTCGGCTTGAGCTTGCCCCGTTTTACTCTCCCTACGGCAAGGGACAAGGTCAGTCGAAACTGCGCTCTGGTAACGCCGACGTAGCACAGCCGCCGTTCCTCTTCAACGCCGTCTTCCGACACGTCCTCGAGGGATCTATGATGCGGTAGAATTCCCTCCTCCATGCCGACCATATAGACTTCCTTAAACTCCAGACCCTTTGCCGCGTGGTAAGTCGAAAGTAAAACGGCGTCGAGTTTCGATCGCTTATCCTGCTGGGACGAAAAGTCGGGTCCGCCGAGGGACGCGTCGTCGAGGAAATTGAGGAGCGTCGCGCCGGGATGATCTTTCAAATAGGCGTCGACGGCGTCTAAAACTTCGCCGACGCTTTCGAGTCGCGCTTTGCGTTCCGTTTCGTCGGGATAAGTCTTAGCAATTTCGTCGTAGTACTTGACGGCGTTCAGAAAAGCGTCGACGTTCTCGCGCGAGAAGCTAGCGCGCATTCTTTGCGCTTGCGCGCGCATGAGATTGTGAAACTCGTTCGCCGCCTCCTGCGTGCGCGCGTCAAGCTTTCCAAAAACCTCCGAGCCCGGCTGAATAGCTTTCCATACGGAAGTCTTTTGCGAAATGGCAAATTCGCGCACTTTCGCCAAGGTGGTCGATCCAATGCCTCGCGGCGGCGTGTTGATAACGCGTAGCAACGCGACGTCGTCGCTTGGTCTGACAAGGATTTTCAGATAGGAAATAACGTCCTTAATCTCCTTGCGATCAAAGAAAGATTGCCCTCCGACGATCGTATATGGTATTTTCGCTTCACGCAACTCCATTTCGAACGCGCGCGGCTGCTCGTTAGTACGGAAGAGAATGGCGAAATCGCGGGGCCGTCGCTTCGTTTGCGCCAATCGCTGTTTAATCGAAGCAATGACCGTTTTCGCTTCCAATTCGCCGGTTTTGCACTGCAGAATACGGGGCTGATCCCCTTGAACGACCGAGCGGAGCTTCTTAGCATGCCGGTAGGTATTGAAGTCGATCAGGCGGTTGGCCCAGGCGAGAATCTGCGAGGTCGAACGATAATTCTCTTCGAGTCGAATCGTTTGCGCGTCGGGCCAATCGCGTTTGAAGTTGAGAATATGGCGCACTTCGGCGCCGCGCCATCCGTAGATCGCCTGGTCGTCGTCGCCCACGACGCACAAATTCCGATGCGGCGCCGCCAGCCCGCTTATTATGCGATACTGACTCATATTCGTGTCCTGATATTCGTCGACGAGTATGCGGTCGAATCGTCCCGACTCTTCGGCTAGAACTTCAGGAAACTGTTCAAAGAGATCTTCAGTTAGTAAAAGAATGTCGTCGAAATCAACGGCGCCCAGATCGCGCAAACGCGCTTGATAACGCGAATACGCGGTCGCGAAAAGATACTCCTTGGAGTCGCGGGCGCTATTGAGCGCTTGAACCGGACGCATTCCGGACGATTTCCAATCGCTCATTTTGCTAATCAAATCGCCGGGACGCAACGTTCCAGAAGCAAGCTTTATCGCCTGCAACACCTGGCGAGCAACCGACTCCTGGTCGCCCCTATCGTAGATGGAAAACTGATTGGGATAGCCCAGACGATGAATATTACGTCTCAAAATACGAACGCACAGCGAGTGAAAGGTCGAAATCTCGGGCTTCTTTTTATCGGCGCGTTGCGGCAGAAGCGCGGAGACGCGTTCGAGCATCTCGCGCGCCGCCTTATTCGTAAAGGTTACCGCGAGAATGCGATCCGGTTCGACCCCGCTACGAATCAATCTCGCAATCCGATAGGTAACGACCCGCGTTTTGCCCGTACCGGCGCCAGCCAGCACAAGCAACGGCCCGGTCAAAGTCTCCACGGCGGCTCGTTGCGCTTCGTTCAACGACATGACTCTTCCTCAACTTGCGCCCAACGCGCGTATCGCGCGCGCACCAACGTACGCTAATCCCTTCGTCTCTCCAATTCCTCGCGCGCCTCGCGCAAAATCATCTTAACGAGGAAATCGACGGTCATTCCGTCCGCCTGAGCAAGGTAATTGAGTCGCACGCGACTGCGCAGTACGTTAGGGGCGGCGCGTTCGACGTCGTCGTAGGATGCGGTCGGTCGTCCCGACATGGCGGCGTACGCTTTCGCGGCGAGCAACATGGCCTGACTTGCGCGCGGTCCGGCGCCCCATTCGACGTACTGCTGGGTCGCCTCGGCGGAATTCTTCGTCTGCGGTCGCGTCTTACGCACGATTTCAACGGCGTACTCCGCAACGCGCCGCGCCACGATCACGCGTCTGACGAGCGCCTGGTACTCGAGCGCTTCCTCTCGCGTAACGACGTGCGTCTCGTTGCGCGCTTCTGCGCCGGAGGTCATGAGCGCCATGTCGATTTCGTCGCTCGCCTTTGGGTAATCAATCGTCAGACTGAAGAGGAATCTGTCAAGCTGCGCTTCCGGCAAAAGGTACGTTCCCTCCTGCTCGATCGGATTCTGGGTCGCGAGTACGAAAAAAGGATTCTCCAACTCATAACGCTTACCAACAACGGTAACCTGCCGCTCCTGCATCGCCTCAAGAAGGGCCGCTTGAGTTTTAGGCGGCGTGCGATTGATCTCGTCGGCCAAGAGTACGTTCGTAAAAATCGGACCGGGTAGGAATTCAAAGAGTCGTTCGCCGGAACTCGTCGCTTGCAGAATATTAGAGCCGAGGAGGTCGCTCGGCATAAGATCGGGCGTAAATTGAACGCGACTGAATTTAAGCGCGAGCGTCTGCGCAATGGCGCGCGCCATTCGCGTCTTGCCGAGCCCCGGCGCGCCGGTTAGCAGCGCGTGTCCTCCGGCAAAGAAAGCGGCGAGAAGATCCTCCAACACGCGCGGCTGTCCAACGATCTCGCGCTCGAGTCGCCCAAGGAATTCTTTCTTAAACTCGACGAAACGCGCCAACGCGCGCATATCGTCCTCTTGCAATTCCGGCGCGATCGCGTTCAAGGCGTCCGCAGCGACGTCAGGCTTCGTCATTCTTTCAATCTCCCCATCAAAACGCGCAGCTCGCGCGACGCGCAAGGTTCGCGTTCTTGAACCCCGTTCCACAGTCGCGTCGAGCGCCAAAGCGTTCCTTCATTCTACCGAAAAACCGTTTTCTTTCAATTGACGGCGGCAATTCGCTAGAAAAAGAAAGATCTACCCTGTTATCGTTTCGAACGTTCGTCCCTGGAATTGCGCTCGCGCACAATCTCCTCCTGCACCGAGGTTGGAACGCGCTTGTATTTGAGGAACTCCATTGAAAAGACGCCCTGTCCTTGCGTCATTCCGCGTAGAACGGAAGAATAACCGAACGTTTCCGCAAGCGGAATCTCGCCGAGAAGCCGACTCGTCGCGCCCGTCGTTTCCGTCGCGGTAATAACGCCGCGTCGACTCACGAGATCTCCTACGACTCCGCCCTGGAAATTCTCGGGACATTCAATTTCAATCTTCATAATCGGCTCAAGGAGCGCCGGTTTCGTACGCGGAAAATTCTCGCGCAAGGACGTCTGCGCGCAGATGCGGAACGCCAAGTCGCTCGAATCGACGTCATGATACGAACCGTCGTTGACGACAATCTTTAAATTCACGACGGGATAGCCCGCCAAGGGTCCTTTTTCCAACGCGGCGCGATAACCTTTTTCGATCGCCGGCAGGTAATTGGAGGGAATCGCGCCTCCGGTAATCTGCTCCTCAAAAATAAAAGATTCGGTCGAATTCTCTTCCTCGGGAATCGGGGACATAACGCCGCAGATGTGCGCATACTGTCCGGAGCCGCCCGACTGCTTCTTATGCTTCGTTTCAAATTCGACGCTTTGAGTCGGCGCCTCGCGGTAGTTGACCTTGGGCGCCGAAGTCTCAACTTCAATTTTATATTCGCGTCGTATGCGCTCGATGTACACGTCCAAATGTAATTCGCCCATTCCGGCAATGAGGGTCTCGCCGCTCTCAGAATCGGCTGAGACTTTCAAAGTCGGATCCTCCTTTCGGAAGCGAGAAAGAGCCTTGCTAAGTTTAGTTGAACCTTCCGTCTTGCACGCTTTGATTGCGACCTGAATCACGGGTTCCGGGACGAAAATCGATTCCAACGTGCAGTAATTCTGCTCCGACGCATAGCTCTCGCCCGAAGAACAGTCCAGTCCAATCACCGCGACAATGTCGCCCGCGCCCGCGCTCTCCAGCTCAACTCTCTGATCCGCGTGCATACGGAAAATGCGACTGATTCGTTCCTTTTTACCGGTATGCTGGTTGTAATACGACCCGCCCTTCTCGATCCGCCCCTGGTACACGCGCATGAACGTTAACGCCCCGTAGGGATCCTCGACATTCTTAAACGCCATCGCGACGGTAGGCGCGTTCTCGTCTGGATTGAGTCGAAACTTCTCTTCTTCGCCCGTCTCGGGATTAATGCGGAAGGCAAAGGCTTCGCGTTCAGTTGGGGACGGCAAGTAGCGCGCGATCGCGTCGAGAAGCGGCTGCACGCCCTTATTGCGGTATGCGGATCCAAGGAAGACGGGCGTCATCTGTCGAGCAAGAGTGGCGCTTTTCACAACGGCGTGAATCTCTTCTTCCGGAACGTCGCGCCCTTCGAGGAGCGCTTCCATAAGGGAATCGCTGTACATGGAAAGCGCCTCGAGCATCTCCTGGCGCGCTGCTTCAGCCTCGTCGCGCATGGAGTCCGGAATATCTTCACACCGTATGATCTCCCCTTGATCGCCGTCGAAGTAAACGGCGCGTTGCGTAACAAGGTCGACGACGCCGACGAAATTTTGCTCGGCGCCGATCGGCAGTTGCATGAGTATGGCGTCGCAGTCGAGTTTTTCGTGAAGTTGTTGAACGACGCGTCTCGGATTGGCGCCGATGCGATCCATCTTGTTGATAAAGGCGAGTCGCGGCACGCCGTATCGCTTCATCTGGCGATCGATCGTGAGAGACTGCGCCTGAACGCCGCCGACGGCGCACAAAACGAGAACGGCGCCGTCGAGCACGCGCAAACTTCGCTCGACTTCAACGGTAAAATCGACGTGTCCCGGCGTGTCGATGAGATTGATCGTCGTGTCGCGCCAATGGACGCGAGTGGCGGCGCTCGTAATCGTAATGCCGCGCTCCTGCTCAAGCTCCATGTGGTCCATTGTGGCGCCGCCGTCGTGCACTTCGCCGAGTTTGTGCGTTCGTCCCGTGTAGAATAGTATTCTCTCGCTAAGCGTCGTTTTACCTGAATCGATATGAGCAGAAATTCCAATATTGCGCAGAGCTTTTAAATCCGACATACGATAGCTTACCCTTAAAAAAATCCTCGTCTCAATATGGCCAAAAGACCAAACCCAAGTTAATCATCTATGTAGCGCGTGAGAAAGCATTATATTTCCGTCGCGTTTTTTAACAAGGGAAAAAAGGGGACAAAATGACAAAATCCCCGTGTTTTCTCGAGTCTCAACAGTTTTCTCAATCTTTGAATACTGTAGCGCCGTCGCCGAGAACGCTACTGTTCTGACGCAAGACCAAACGTCCTTTTGCACGTCGTTTGGCAGGCTAAAGACGTGTGGACTTAATAACCAAAAATGATTAAACTGTCCGAAAGTGATCGCTACGTAGCGATTCACAATGCTAGAGCCAACTCTCAAAGATCGGAACGGGGCTATTATGGTTGAATCGAGTACGAAACTGACATGGCTAGGACACAACTGCTTTCAATTTGAGCGGGACGGTCTGCGATTTATCGTCGACCCTTTCCTCGTCGACGGCGTGGCGCCTCGTCGAGCGGAAGAAATTGACGTCGATTATATTCTCGTCTCTCACGGACACGCGGACCATTGTCAACACGCCGTCGCCATAGCGAAACGCTGCGGCGCGACGATCGTCGCGGTCGCGGAGATGGCGAGTTATTTCAGCCAGCAAGGACTCAAAACGGAGCCGATGAATATCGGAGGCGCAATATACCTGCCCAGCCAGTCGTCGCGGTCGCCGAAAGTCCAGGTTCTCGCAGTTCCAGCGCCGCACAGTTCGACGACGCCCTCCGGTACGCCCGGCGGCAATAGCATGGGGTTCGTTCTCTCCTTCGCGCAAAACGGCGTCGATCTTTCGCCAAGCGAAGGCGAAATCAAGCCGATGAAAGACGCGCTTGCCGACGCAAACGCATTCAACGCGTATTTCGCATGCGACGCAGGTTTCTTTTCGGAACTGAGCTGGATCGGCGCGCTGGGAATCGATCTAGCCGTCTTGCCGATCGGCGATCGCTATACGATGGGACCGCGCGTCTCGCTCGACGCGATAGCGGCGCTCTCCCCGAAGCACGTCGTTCCTTCACACTACAACACGTGGCCGCCAATCAGTCAGAACGCGGACGCGTGGAGCGCGGCCGTACGGAAATACACGCAAGCGACGCCGCTCGTTCCCAAGCCCGGTCAAACGCTCCAACAGGACGATTCTCAGACGTGGCGCTAGTCGTCGCTTGAACCCCAATCGCGTCTTTCGTTCATCGCACACCCATGATCCAAGCCAAACAACTAACGAAAATTTACGGGCGCTTTATTGCGACCGAAAACGTTTCCTTTCAGATATCGAACGGCGAAGTCGCGTGCTTTCTCGGACCTAACGGCGCGGGTAAAAGCACGACGATGAAGATGCTCACGGGCTTCCTTGCGCCAACCTCGGGCGCGGCGATCGTCGCCGGCTACGATATGTCGACGAACCGACTCGACGGCGCGCGCAAACTCGGGTACCTTCCTGAAAACGGCCCGCTCTATCCCGACATGACGCCGGAATCGCTTTTGAAGTTTTTCGCCGAGATTCGCCTTCCGAAATCGGCGCGAAAATCGCGAATCGAAGCGGTCGTAGACCTTTGCGAATTGCAGTCGATCTTTCGACGCCCGATCGGTCGGCTATCGCGCGGCTATCGCCAGCGGGTCGGCATGGCGCAGGCGCTTCTACACGACCCCGACGTCGTTATTCTCGACGAACCGACGGCGGGTCTCGACCCAAATCAAATCCAGCACGTGCGGGACGCGATTAAGCGAATAGGTCGTACGAAGACCGTGCTCCTATCGACGCACATTCTGCAAGAGGTTCGCGCCGTCGCCTCGCGCGTAATATTTATCTCCGACGGTCGTCTCGTCTTCGACGGCGCGGTCGACGAATTCGGGCGGACGACCGACGACTTCGATCGGAAATTCAAAGAACTCACGAGCGTTCCGCGCGATCGCTATCTCCCGTCCCGCGCCGCGTAACGCCGTCGCCCGATCGCACGTTTCCCAACCTTTTACCTCGAGCGCTACGAATATGTTTGCCGTATTTAAACGCAACTTCGTCTCCTACTTCCTGAACCCAACGGGCTACGTTTTTATCTGCGTCTTTGTGCTGCTCAACTCAGTTGCGGCGTTCGTTCCGGACGAATTTGTCAATTCGAATCTTGCGAACCTCGCGCAATTGAATCTCTGGTTTCCGCTCATAGCGCTCGTCTTTGCACCGGCGGTCGCGATGGGCGTGTGGGCGGACGAGAAACGCCTCGGCACGGACGAGCTGCTCACGACGCAGCCGATTACGTCGCGCGATATCGTCTTGGGGAAATATTTCGCGTGCGCGCTCGTGTACACGGTCTCGCTCTTGTTTTCGGCGGTTGCCAATTTCGCGATTCTGAGTTTTCTCGGTTCGCCCGACAAGGGTCTCTTTCTAACGACGTATTTCGGCTATTGGCTCATTGGTCTGGCGACGACGTCCCTTGCGATGGTCGTTTCCTTTATGACGTCGCAACTTACGGCGTCGTATATTCTCGGCGCGCTCATTAATATGCCGCTCGTCGCGCTGCAGTGGTCGGACGCGCTGCCGATATCGTCGCGAACGGCCAACGCGCTCAAAACGTTTAGTATCAACGCTTTCTTCGAACCGTTTGGACGCGGAATCGTCTCTCTTTCCGGGATACTTTATTTCGTTGCGATTCCTTGCGTCGCCGTCTACGTGTGCGTCGTCCTTCTGAACAAACGCAACTGGCGCGCGTCGCACGCGTGGGGTCGCGCGGCGCGTTACGCCTATCGCACGGTCGCATGGTCGGTCCTCGCCGTTTCAATCGTCGGGTTTACGCGCGATCACGACCTGCGCGCCGACTGCACGGAAGAGAAACTCAGCGCGCTCTCCCCCTCGACAATCGAATTGATTGATCGCGACTACGCGGAATACCCGATCGTCGTGGAAGCGCGCTTGAGCGCGCAAGTTCCGTCTGAATACGTACAGACGAAAATCAATATTATCTCAATTCTGAACGAGCTCAAGAATCGCTCTAAAAGCGAAATCTTCCTCGATATTCAGGAAATCGCGCCGAATACTCAGGAAGCGTATCGATTAGAACGTCAGTATAACATTCGTCCTCGCAAAGTCCTCTTCGACGAGCGGGGCCAACTTCGAGAAGATTCAATCTTCATGTCGCTCGTCTTTCGCTGCGGGTCAAACGCGGTCGTAATACCGTTTCTGAATCGCGGCCTTTCGGTCGAATACGAGCTAGTTTCGTCGCTCATGCGGGTCGCGTCGCCGCCGAAAAAGCGGATCGGGGTTCTCGAGACGGACGCGGGCGCGTTCGGACGCTTCGACGCGTACGGACGCGAACTTCAAAAGCCGTGGCCGCTCATCGACGAACTGCGCAAAGAGTACGTCGTCGAGCAGGTCGACGCGCGCGCGCCGATTCCACGCGATCGCTACGCCGCGCTCATTGCGTTTCAGCCTTCGGCGCTCACTCCTCCGGAAATGATCAACTTTATCAACGCGGTGCGCGTCGGGCAGCCGACGGCAATTTTCGAGGATCCGCACCCAGTCTTTCTGGAAGATTTTCTACCGGGCACGCTCGAAAAACGCCGTTCGACGCCGCTAAATCCGATTCCGCCTTTAAAGGGCGAAATCAGTATGCTCTGGGCGGCGCTCGGCATGCGATTCGACGGCGGAATCGTTTTATGGAAGAATTACAATCCGTACCCGAAACTCGCCGGTCTCTCTCAGGAATACCTCTTCGTCGATTCGCGCCCAATCCATTACGCCGAAGACGCTCGTCGGGACGAGGTCAAAGACGTTAAAAGCTTCGCCGCGTTCAATTCCGAGGAGCCGGTCGTAGCGTCCCTTGAACATCTCCTCTTCCCGTTCGTCGGGCGCGTAACGCAATCGGAGGATTCGGAAACGAAGTTCACGCCGCTGGTGCGTGTCGAAGCTGGCGGCTATTCGTCGGTAAGCGACGTTCAGGCGATGGGGATACGAACGCAAAGTCGCAACCGCGCCGAGCGCGAAGCGGTCTATACGCTCGCCGCGCGCATTTCGGGCGCCGTTCCGGAACACTTCCGAATTAAGGACGACGCCAACGTCGCGCCGGAATATAACGTCGTCGTCGTGGCGGACGTCGATATGGCGACGCCCGGGTTCTTTACGCTGCGCGAAATGGGCACGGACGTTCGTAGCGGAGTCGCGTTCGATTTCGACAACATTTCCTTCGTTCTCAATCTCGTAGACGACCTTGCCTCAGAATCGTCGCTGATATCCATTCGTAGCCGTCGTCCTCGCCACCGCACGCTAGAACGTATCGAGGAGACGACGCGCAAGATACGCGATCGCGCGATGGCCGCGCAAATAGCGTACACGCGTGAATTTGAAGAGGAACGTCGTAAGGAAGAGTCGGCGCTGCAGCAAACGGTGCGCGACCTCTCCGAACGAGACGCGTCGAAGAAAGAACTCAGTCGCGAGGAATCGCTTGAACTCCAGGCGGCGATTATTGCGGCGCAACAGCGGCTCACGGCCAAACTCGACGAGAAACAACGCCTGCTCAATCATAAAATCGAAGAAGAACAGCGCGAGGTCGACGAATTCACGCGCCAGGTTCAAGGACGGTACAAGGCGTTCGCCGCTATTCTGCCGCCGATCCCGCCGCTTATTATCGGTTTTTGCGTTTTTATTTACCGCAGGCGTCGCCAAGGGGCGGCGTACGGGCTATAATGATAGAGTTTGGTACGCGCAACGCCTTTCGTAGCGCAATCGATCGCGCCAAGACAATATTGCATTATAAGGAGAAGACATATGACGAGAACCACGAGACGCAATTTTCTTCGCGCCGGCGCCGCGCTTGCGACGACGCCTATTCTTTCCGCGCTGGCAAGCGCTAATCTCTTTGCGCAAGCGCCCGCGAATAATTCCATGATCTGGGGCGTCCTGCTCCATCTCGGACACAATATGTGGGGCGACTGCCCGTCGGCGTACACTCCGCCCGTCGATCGTCTCACGTGCGACGAAAAGCTATGGGACGAACTCACGGAGCTCTCTGCGAAATCGGGTCTGAATATGATCGTCGTCGACCTTGGCGAAGCGATCCAGTATAAGAGCCACCCGGAACTAGCGATCGAAGGGGCGTGGACGGTCGAGAAACTCCGCGAAGATATCGAACGCATGCGCAAACTCGGACTCGAACCGATTCCGAAATTGAATTTCTCCGCATGCCACGACTTCTGGCTCGGCGAGTACGCGCGTATGCTCTCGACCAAGCCGTACTACAAGGTCTGCGCCGATCTCATTAAGGAAGTGAGCGAAATCTTCGATAAGCCGCGCTTCTTCCACCTCGGGTACGACGAAGAGACCTATGGGCATCAGGAAACGCTCGAATACGTCGTCGTACGTCAGAAAGAACTCTGGAAGAAGGATTTCCTCTTCTTCATCGAAGAGTGCGATAAGAACGGCGTGCGACCTTGGATCTGGGCGGACTACGGATGGAATCACCCCGAATTCCTCGAATGGGCGCCGAAAAACGTCCTCATGAGCAACTGGTATTACGGAAAAGATTTCAATCCGGAATCGTGCAATTACGTCAAATATTACCTCGATCTCGATAAGGCCGGGTTCGATCAAGTTCCCACCGGCTCCAATTGGAATAACGACGACAACTTCGGTATGACCGTCGAGTTCGCGCGCGATAATCTCCAGAAAGAAAAACTCCTCGGTTTCCTGCAAACCCCATGGCACTTCACGCACCCGGAAGATCATGAGCATAATACCCGCTCGATTAAACAGGTTCAGGAGGCGAAAGAGAAGTACTATAAGTAATAACCACAACCTCCGTATCCTTTTCTGTTAAAAAAACAAGGTTGCAAATTAAAACGTGTTATTTCATACTAACGAAATAACACGTTTTTAATGATTATACTGATTACCTCAGCGTCATCCCCACGCAGGATTAAACTTGTGCGACGCGTTCTTCGCCGTCCTACTTGACTATTATCTCGCAGGGCGGCGGCGTCCCAAGTTGGAGAAGGACTGACAAAACGATACCCGAATTTTGAGGCCAGAGGAATCAACAATCTCTTCAAGAACAATTGCCGACTCATTCCCTCGTCAAAGGAATTCAGTTCTAGAACAAAGCATGGGAAATAGGATCTCTCAACGCATATAATTGACTATCGTCTCGGTAGGAACTGGACAAGGAACGCTTCCATAAGTAATCGCCGTGAAAAAGCCAAAAGACTGGCTTTTCTTGACGGTCACGGCGAGTAGCTAATCGCGCTCCGCAAACGCACTTTCTATACCGCCAAGTCGGCACGAGCCGTCTGACAAGTCAGGAAATAGATTCATCAAGCGCCAACGCTGCGACGCGCTGCAAGCTCAGCCCCGTCATTTCCGAAATGCAACCATGGTCATACCCGCGAGAAAGCATTTTCTTCACGGTCTCGACAGCCTGTTTCTCTC
>CADCOO010000137.1 GCA_902803085.1 uncultured Planctomycetota bacterium | reverse complement strand
ACGAAATTGTTGAAACGAGCTCTTGGGAAGAACATGGCGGCTACTACGCCGTCTTTTAACTCTTCCTGCCCGTATAGAGCGCCTCGAAGGTCTTTTTTGGAATGTTTTAAAAGATTTTTTTCACATTGTTAATATGGATAAGATGTATCAAATGTATTGTCTGAGTAAGATGAGCTGGTTTACTTAAGCCCTATGCTAAAGCGTTCGACTTTGAAAGTCAATGCTTGTTATTTTCGGCGTTCGTGATAAAATTAACTGGCGTCGTTTTTCAAAGTTGTTGATTCTGCGAGTTACGACAGCGATGTGGGGTAGTAGGATTAGATTCGGAGAACGAGGGCATGAAAAAAGTCGGGACGAAGAAACGTTGCAATGTTATGCGTCGCTCTAGGATCGCTCGTTTGGAAGAGCTAGAGACGCGCGAACTTCTGAGCGCCTCGAACTTAATTTCTCGCGCTTCGACCGACGACGTTAGCGTCTGCCTGCTTGCGTCTCTAGCGAGCGCTTCTCCTTTGATCCCGCTCGACGAGTTGCGAACGAGCGATTCGTTCGAGTTTTCCGCCGCCCAAGGAACGACGATCGTGGTTACGACGGCGTCGGACGTGGAAAATGCGACCGACGGCGTAACGTCGTTGCGCGAGGCGCTGGCGACGTCTGGAGTCGAAACGATAACGTTCGCCGCGTCCCTCAAGGGTAAGACGATTAAATTAACGAAGGAACTGACGATTCCCAAACAGGGGGTAACGATCGACGCGAGCTCGCTCTGGAATTCGAGCGCCAACGCGCCCGGGATAACTATTGACGCGAATTTTACCGGTCGTATTCTTAGCGCGAGCGGTCGCGCGTTCTCGCTCATCGGTCTGAGGCTGGCCAACGGCAAGACGTCTAAAGACGGGGGCGCGCTCTATCTGACGAACAGCTCGATTACGATCGATTCTTGCGTCTTCGAGAATAATAAGGGCGGTTATGGGGGCGCGATAGCCGTTTCTAATAGCAAGGTTAATACCGTAACGATTCTGAATAGCAAGTTCGTCGGCAATAAAGCTGAAGCCGAAAGCAGCATGGGGGGCGCGATTTACGCGCAAGGCTCGAAGGGGACGGTAGAGATCGTCAATTGCCTCATGGCGTCGAATTCAGCCGCATACGGCGGATTTGCGACGTTCGCGTCTTCCCCAACGACCTTGAAGAACGTAACGTTGGCGGGGAATACGGCGAGTTCTGGCGGGGGCGCGCTCTATATTTATTCGGCGAGCGTCGAGGCGTACAATACGATCTTTGCGCTCAATACGGCGCCTTTCGACGCCGACGTTACGAAATCTGACGGCGCGATACGTTGTGTGAACTGCCTGGCGTCTGGTGATATTTGGGACGAAGGGGAGCATAACGTCATAGTCGATCCGAAACGCAATACGTTTATCGACGCTTCATCAGGGGATTATCGCCTTGCGCCGTATAGCAAGGCGATCAACGCGGGCGACGCGCAGTACGCCGTCGACGCTCAGGGCGAGGCGCTTGCGACGGACGTCCGTCGCGGCGCGCGCGTTTTGGGTTCGAGCGTCGACATAGGCGCGTACGAGTACGATTCTAAAACGGACGTATGTACGAACGCGGTCGCGAACGTCGACTATCGCACGTTCTTAGTAAGCGAACCTTATTACGACGCCGATAAGATAAGCGATTCCTCCGATAATAAACTGTGCTGGGCGGCGGCGATTTCGGATATGTTGTGGTATACGCGTTGGGGCCAGATTTCCGGCGTTTCGGACGAAGAGGCGCTCTTTCATACCAAGTTCCGCGGCAATTTCCCAAACGACGGTTACGACCAGCGTCAGGGGATCGGTTGGTTCTTGAACAACGAATATTATTCTAAAGTCGTTAAAAAGGCGGGCGGGTATTATAAGTCGCGATTCAGCGAGCTAAAAGAGACTAGCGATTTATACAGCGACATGAAACCAGCGTATGGATCTTCAGCGCCGATGCTGGAAATGGCGAAACAGTTGCGTTCCGGAACAGGCGTAAGCGTTATGATAACGGAATTCAACGGTTCCACGGGCGCCCGCGGCGAGTCGCACGCGCTCGCAGTTTACGGGTACGAGTACAATCCGACGCTTGATCCGACGGATCCGAACTACTTTACGTGTCTTTACGTAGTCGATTCGAACGACGGCGGTCGCATGACGAACGAGAAGGATCGTAAACTGATAACGTTTGATCTCGAATGGCGCGATTCGATCAAGACGGGCTCGACGACGCAGGGCGGGTACGTCGTAACGAATTACAAACTGAACACAAAATCGAAGGCGCTCGTCGTCGTCGACTTTTTAACGTTCTTAATGCAACGTCCCTCGAAGTACGATTCGGACGGGGGCGCGACGGCGAACCTATACCTTACGAAGAAGATAGACGAAAATCCGATCGTTTTAACGCAGTCGGGCGTATCTCGAACGAAGTACAGCCCCAACGAAGAGATCCAAGCGAACTTTACGTTTTACTCGACGCTTTCGAGCCCCACGCGAACGGTGCAATATAAGATCTACGTTGACGACGAGCTTGGCGCGACGCAAAGCGTTAAAGGACTAACGAAGAATAAAGCGCATTCTCCGAGCGCGCCGATTTCGCTCGGTCGCGTCGAGTCGGGAACGCATTTCCTCACGGTGGCGCTCGACACGGCGAATACTCTTGCTGAATCGAATGAGAACGACAACGTCTTTACGACAACGTTTACCGTAAGCGGCTCCGTACGACGACTGGCGAAACCGGTAGTCGCGACGAGCTCGACGACGACCTCGATTAAAGCAAACTGGGAGAAGGTTCCGAACGCTAAGGGATACAAAGTCACTTGCGGTGACAGGACGATTCCAGCAGGCGCGAGCGAGACGAGTTGCGAGTTCGACGGGCTTGCGAGCAATACGACGTATACGATCGAGGCGCGCGCTCTTGGGGACAATAAGAAATACCTTGATTCCTATCCCATAACCATAACGGCCAAGACGGACGCATGGATTCCGCTTGGCAAGCCGACGATATCTGGAAGTTCGACGATCGATTCGATTACGGTTAGTTGGAGCAAGGTCGAGAGCTCGTCTGGGTACGAGGTTTGTTGCGGGAACGAGACTTATTCCGCCAAAGCAGGCGAGACGACGCATTCGTTCAGCGGGCTTTCGAGCAATACGGAGTACGTCGTTAAAGTTCGCGCGTTGGGGGACGGCGTTAAGTATTCCGACGGGGCTTTTACTCAGAAGACAATCAAGACAAAGGCGCCGACTCAGTTGACCAAGCTGTCGGCAACCTGCGATTCGACGACCAATTCAATTACGGTCAATTGGCAGAAGGTAGCGAACGCTTCGGGATACGAGGTCGCTTGCGGTAATAAAACTTATCCTGTCGACGCAAATAAGACGAGTTATCTTCTTACCGGGTTTGCGAGCGATACGGAGTATGCGATTCAAGTTCGCGCGCTCGGGGACGGTAAGAATTATCTTGACTCCGAGCCGACGTCCTTGTCGGTTCGAACGAAGCCGTTGCCGCAGCTCGCCGCGCCGACGATTTCGAGCGGGGACGCGACGGAAAATTCAATAACGATTAGCTGGACGTCGGTAGCGGACGCGCAGAGTTATACGGTCGAGTACGCAATGCGGGGCGCGGTCGCTTTTTCCGAGGCAGGCGTGACGAAAGACCCTCGCTTTACGATCAAGGGCCTTGCGTCGCGCGCGACGTACGACGTTCGCGTGCGCGCCAATGGCGACGGACGAGCGCGCCGCGATTCGGATAACTCTGAATCGCAAACGTACCGAACGCTCGGCGAGCCTCCAACCTTT